>NZ_JAMYSJ010000024.1:0-86110 GCF_040321855.1 Mesorhizobium sp. M0227
AACCCCCCGCGCGCCCCCACTCCCAAAAACCCCTAAAACAATCTCTAAAAACCGTCTGATTTGTTTTTTTCTACCCCCCTCTTTTTTTTGGGGGGCGCGGGGGGGGTTTTTGCCGGGGGGGGCACGCGCGCGGTCTGACTAGGTCAGCCCTGGGAGGGATCAGTTCGTGCCCTTGCCGCCGCACTTGCCGGTGGCAACGTTGAAGTTGCCGCAGGACAGAGGCGCGCGCCAATCGGAGATCAGGTCCTTGGAATCAGGCAGATAGTCGGACCATTCGTCGCCCATCACCAGGCCCGGCGTGCGCGACACGGTTTCGAACTGGCCGTCGGCCTGGATTTCGCCGATCAGCACCGGCTTGGTGATGTGGTGGTTCGGCATCATCGTCGAATAGCCGCCGGTCAGGTTCGGCACCGACACGCCGATCATGGCGTCGATGACCTTGTCCGGATCGGTGGTGCCGGCCTTCTCGACCGCCTTCACCCACATGTTGAAGCCGATATAATGGGCCTCCATCGGGTCGTTGGTGGTGCGCTTGTCGTTCTTGATGAACTTGTGCCAGTCGGCGATGAACTTCTTGTTCTCGGGCGTATCGATGCTCTCGAAATAGTTCCAGGCAGCGAGATGGCCGACCAGCGGCGCGGTGTCGAGACCTGCAAGCTCTTCCTCGCCGACCGAGAAGGCCATGACCGGAATATCCTCGGCCTTGACGCCCTGGTTGCCGAGTTCCTTGTAGAACGGCACGTTGGCGTCGCCGTTGACGGTCGAGACGACGGCGGTCTTCTTGCCGGCCGAACCGAACTTCTTGATCGCCGAAACCTCGGTCTGCCAGTCGGAGAAGCCGAACGGCGTGTAATTGACCATGATGTCTTCCGCAGCCACGCCCTTGGCCTTCAGATAGGCTTCGAGGATCTTGTTGGTGGTGCGCGGATAGACGTAGTCGGTGCCTTCCAGCACCCAGCGCTTCACCGAACCGCCATCCTCGCTCATCAGATAGTCGACGGCCGGAATGGCCTGCTGGTTTGGCGCCGCACCGGTGTAGAACACGTTGCGCTCACTTTCCTCGCCCTCATACTGGACGGGGTAGAACAGGATGTTGTCGAGTTCCGAGAACACCGGCAGCACCGATTTGCGCGACACCGAGGTCCAGCAGCCGAACACCGCCGCGACCTTGTCCTTGGAGATCAGCTCGCGCGCCTTTTCGGCAAACAGCGGCCAGTTGGAAGCCGGATCGACAACGACCGCCTCGAGCTTCTTGCCGAGCAGGCCGCCCTTGGCGTTCTGCTCGTCGATGAGCATCAGCATGGCGTCCTTCAGCGTCGTCTCCGAAATCGCCATGGTCCCCGACAGCGAATGGAGAATGCCGACCTTGATCGTGTCGTCGGCGGCCTTCGCCGGAGCGGACATCAACAGGCCGGCGGCGACCACGCTCGCCGAAAACATTTTTGTTATTGTCGAGAAATTACCCCTCATATTACGGACTCCCAAGCTGGTTGATTGCACCGCAACACTACAAAGCAACCCCCATGCCAACCGCTCTGGCAATCCCGAAAGGGCACAAATAAATAGGGATATCAGCACCTTGGAATATAGAGCTTACAAAACAAAGAGAGGTGGCCAGAAATCGATTGAGGGAAATTTGCGCAGCTTGCGCTGCTGCTGCCTATTTTTCGATCATTTGCCCAATCTGCCTAGATTTTGATCTCACCAGTGCCTCAGGCGACCGATGTTGCGGCGCGGTGCAAAAATAGGCAAGCTCGCTCTTCAAGCGAGCGACGTCATGGTTTCAGGTATTTCACGTATTTTCATCGGCATAGTACTTCTGACGGCAGCAACCGGGGCAGCGCGAGCCGATTTCAGCGACGGCAAGATGCCTGACGGCGCCTATCATTGCGAAGTGTACCTGCTTGGCATGTTCCTCAGCCTCGGCGACATCACCATCAAGGGGAACGTCTACAGCGGCCCCGTCTACACCAGCCTCGGCGTCTTCGGCACCGCGCGGCAGGGCTATAACTATCAAATGGACGCAAACGGCGTGATCTCGTGGCTGGGGCCGCTGGGCGGATATACCGCCGGCGGCAATTCACTGTCGCTGACCCAGGCGACGCTGGACGGTGAAACCGCGCCTTCCTTCGACATCATCATGAAGCAGCCCGACGGCGCCTTCACCGCCTCGACCTGCACCAAGCAATGAGGCGGCAAGAAAAAGGCGCGGAACCTTGCGGGTTCCGCGCCAGCAGTCTGTCGGGAGGATGTGACTAGATCGTCTTTGCCGACATTTGCGCGGCGATGTAGTCGGCTTGGCGGATCGCGAGCGACACGATCGTCAGGGTCGGGTTTTCGGCGGCCCCGGTGGTGAACTGGCTGCCGTCCGACACGAACAGGTTCTTGATGTCGTGCGCTTGGCCGTGCTTGTTGACGACGCCGTCTTCCGCTTTCTCGCTCATCCGGTTGGTGCCGAGATTGTGGGTCGACGGATAGGGCGGCGTCGGGAAGGTGCGGGTGGCGCCGACCGCATCGTAAAGTGCCGTAGCCTGCTTGTAGGCGTGGTTGCGCATCGCGGTGTCGTTCGGATGGTCGTCGAAATGCACGTCGGCGATCGGCATGCCGTGCGCGTCCTTTTCGTCGGTATGCAGCGTGATGCGGTTCTCCGCACGCGGCATATCCTCACCGACGATCCACAGGCCGGCCATGTGGTCGTAGTGATCGAGTGCGGTGGTGAACGAGCGCCCCCAGGCACCCGGATCAAGGAACGCCGCCAAGAACGGCAGGCCGAGCGACAGCGTCTCGAACTCGTAGCCACCCACGAACCCACGAGACGGATCGTGCCGCGCCTCGTCGCGGATGATGCCGGCCATGGTCGTGCCGCGATACATGTGCACCGGTCTGTCGAAGATGGCATAGACCGAGCCGGTGGTGTGACGCATGTAGTTCTTGCCGACCTGACCCGACGAGTTGGCAAGCCCATCGGGGAATTTTCCCGACGCCGAATTGAGCAGCAGCCGCGGGCTCTCGATCGAATTGCCGGCAACCGCGACGATGCGCGCCTTCTGCTCCTGCAGCTTGCCGTCCTTGTCGGCGTAGACGACGCCGGTCACCTTTCCGCTAGCGTCGTGGTTGATCTTGATCGCCATGGCGTTCGGCCTGACTTCGAGATGGCCTGTCGCCTCGCCCTTGGGGATCTCGGTGTAGAGCGTCGACCATTTGGCGCCCCATTTGCAGCCCTGGAAGCAGAAGCCGGTCTGCTGGCAAGACATGCGGTCGTCACGATCGACCGAATTGATCGCCATGTTGCCGGTGTGGCATTCCTTATAGCCGAGCTTGTCGGCGCCGGCCTTCAGCACCTTGAAATTGTTGTTGCCCGGCAGCCGCGGCCAGTCATTGGTGCCGGTGACGCCCATCTTGGCTTCAGCCTTGGCATAGTAGGGCTCCAGCTCGGCCAGCGTGATCGGCCAATCGAGCAGGTTGGCGCCTTCCAATTTGCCGTAGGTCGACAGCGTCTTGAACTCATGCTCCTGGATGCGCAGCGAAGCTCCGGCCCAATGCGTGGTCGAACCGCCGACCGACTTGACGATCCAGGCCGGCAGGTTGGGAAAGTCTTTGGCCACACGCCAGTCACCCGACGTGGTGCGCTTGTCCGTCCAGGCGAGCTGGCTGAACGAAC
Organism: Mesorhizobium sp. M0227; assembly: GCF_040321855.1. Classification (NCBI taxonomy): domain Bacteria; kingdom Pseudomonadati; phylum Pseudomonadota; class Alphaproteobacteria; order Hyphomicrobiales; family Phyllobacteriaceae; genus Mesorhizobium; species Mesorhizobium sp. M0227. The sequence goes on from NZ_JAMYSJ010000024.1 coordinate 3,662, forward strand.
CCCACTCGTCATTGATGAAGTCTTCGTATTCGTGGCGCGCGCCGGCTTCCAGGATGACGACGTCGACACCCTTCTGGGCGAGTTCGTTGCCGAGCGTGCCGCCGCCGGCACCCGAGCCGATGATGACGACCACGCCGTCGTTGTTCAGATCAAATGAAGCTGCCATGGTTTCCTCCCATGATTTCTGTTTGCGGGTTCAGGAACGACGGGGCTCAGAGCCACTCGATGTCGTCGAAACCGCGCGCGATGTAGCCGCCCTTGGAATAGGACTCGCCCTCGTAACCGAAGATCGGCCACACCTCTTTCTGGTTGTAGAGGCTGACGACGAGGCCGCCTCTGATGGCCTGGAAGAATGGCGTCACCTCGATTTGCTTCAGCACGGCGATCCGCTGCTCCTCCCAGCCAAGGCCGCGATAGCCGCCGCCACCGGACTTCTTGTCGAGGTCGGCGATGCCGTCCTCGAGCATCGACTTGTAGGCGGCGTCCTTGCCGGCCTGCTCGTCATGACCTTTCACGGCAATGGCGTAATATTTGTCCGGAACCTGATCGTGCGGATAGATGTCACGCGCCATCTGGATCAGCGTCGCCATGGTTTCGGGCTTGAGTGCCGATGTCTCGAGCCCCCAGGCATGTTCGGGGCTGATGACGGCGCTGCCGGAGATGACGAGCAGCGCACCGATGCCGCCGCGTCTGAGAAGCTCTCGACGGGAAAGCCCAGGCTTCGCGTCATAGATCGTGACCATTTTATTCCTCCCTGCTTGCTATGTGCGCTCTGCTCAGAACGCCGTTGCTGGCGCGCCGCCCCTCAGAGGCGGCTGCGATGTCTCCTATTGGAAGCGACCTGTGCGTTGCAGAACCTCGATCTTGTAGCCGTCGGGGTCCTCGATGAAGAAAAAGCGGGCGATCAGCGATCCGTCGCGGTTGAACTCGACGATCTTCTTCGGATTGAGGCCAAGCGCACCGAGACGGTCATGTTCGCTGTCGAGATCGGCGACCGAGACAGCGAGGTGACCGTAGCCGTCGCCGAGCCCGTAAGGCTCTTGCCGATCCTTGTTCACGGTCAGTTCGAGTTCGAACCCCGACTCGGCGTTGCTGAGGTAAATGAGCGTGAATGTCTCGAAGTCCAGCCTGTCGGCGACATCGAGCCCGAATGCATTTCTGTAGAAATCGACCGATCGGGCCTCTTCGAGAACCCGGATCATGCTGTGGATCGCCTTGGCCAAATCAGTCTCCGCTCTGGTGTGGAGACGATTATGCGCGGCACGGACAAAAGGTGGTGGCAGCCGGTTACCACGCCCGAAGCCGTGAACCGTCCTCCATCGCCAACAAGGACAAAAGTTCGATTGCCGTGGCGGCGATTTTGCCCGAGAATGCATGTGGGGACAGGTCAAGCAGTATCAAACTGCACGCCCGTCCACCCAAGACCAACAATTATGGGAGGTTTGTCGGATGTGCAGGGTGTTTGCGGGCCAGGATCCCGAAGGCTATCGCCAGATCAACCGCTCGATTCGCATCGACGGCCACTCGACCAGCATCCAGCTTGAAGGAACATTCTGGGCGTTGCTCGACGAGATCGCCGAAAACCAGAACCTGACGACGCCGAAATTCATCTCCAAGCTCTATGACGAAGCCATAGAGATCAACGGCGCCATCCCGAACTTTGCGTCGATGCTGCGCACCACCTGCGCGCTCTATTTGCGCGGCCATCGGCCGGGAATGGATGAGCAGATGGTGCCGAAGCGGGAGGCCGCTTAGCGTATTGCGCTCAGCTGAGTTCTTGGGCGAGCCCGATGAGAAGCCCTCCAGGCCCTCGAATGTAGCAGAGCCGATACACGTCTTTATACTGGACGACTTCGCCTTCGAGCCGCGCACCGCGATTGCGGAGCCTTTCGAGCGTCCCGTCAATGTCGTCCACAGTGAACATGACGCGGAGGTAGCCCAGGGCGTTTACCGGGGCGTTGCGGTGATCGGCGACGACAGGCGGCGTGAGGAAACGGGACAGTTCGAGCCGGCTGTGGCCGTCCGGCGTCCGCATCATGGCAATCTCGACGCGCTGATCGCCCAGTCCCGTGACACGTCCGGCCCATTCTCCTTCGATCGTAGCCCGCCCTTCGAGCTCAAGGCCGAGCTCGCCAAAGAAACCAATCGTCTCTTCAAGGTCATCGACGACGATTCCTATGTTGTCCATCCGTTTGAGCGCCATGGTGTTCAGTCTACAAGGTGTCGTCCAGGTCGTAAACTCATTAGCCTGCTTGCCAGCTGAGCAAGTATGATCAAGGGGTCTTGAGAGCCTGGTGATGCGTCGCGGTAGGGCCTGGCATTGACCGCGACCTCGAACGCCACCCGGTCAGTGGCTGGTTCCTGATTCATGCCTGATGGCACGACGCTGTTTCTATCGGTCCAGCATCCGGGCAGGTAGGCCGGATGCTTCGCGGGATCGTGGCCCGACTTTCGGGCAGCCATCCGGCTTCAACAACACACCCAGACCCGATCGGCAGTCGACCGAACCCTCGCTAACGATTTTGTGATGTGGTTGACGAAGTCATTTTCATCTCGCAGTCTATCGGCATTCGATCTGCGGATTAACCCAACTATCGTTGTCATGATTACTTGGGCGTCACTTCCCGGGCGCGTTCTCTTATTTTCGAGATACCTAATATGAACCATCGCAATCCTGTTCGAATGAATCGGCGTCTTTTCCTGTCCTCGGTCGCAATATTTACGGCAACCGCGACATCGGCCGGTTTTGCGCGATCGTTCTCGGGCACTTTGCCCTGGACGCCAATGGCATCCGATCCACCCACGCAGGTCGTGGCCGGCGGCTGGCACTTTTTCTCAGCCCAGGAAGCAGCCCTTGTCGAGGCGATCGTCGACCGCATCATTCCGGCCGACGAGCTCAGCATGGGCGGCAAGGAAGCCGGTTGCGCCGTCTATATCGACAGGCAGTTGATGGGGGCGTTCGGAGCGTCGAGCCGGCTTTACACGCAAGGCCCGTTTCTGCCTGGACTGCCCACCCAGGGCTATCAGGGCGAGGCCAATCCGGCGCAGCGCTACCGCACCGGGCTTGCCGCCATCGACGCCTTCCTCAAACAGCGGGACGGCAAGACATTCGTCGAGCTCGCATCGGCCGAACAGGATGCCTTCCTGACGGCAATGGAGGCCGGGAAAGTCGACCTGCCCAATGGCGTCAAGGGTCCCGGTTTCTTCGGGCTTCTGCTGCAGAACACCATGGAAGGGTTCTTTGCCGACCCCGTCTATGGCGGCAACAAGGACATGGTCTCGTGGCGCATGCTTGGTTTTCCAGGTGCCCGCTACGACTACCGCGACCATGTCAGCAAACACAATCAGCCATATCCGCAGCCGCCTGTCTCGATCATCGGGCGTCCCGAATGGCTCGGCAAAGGCGCCTGATCATGACCAAGATACTGCCTCGCAAAGATGTCGTGATCGTCGGCCTCGGCTGGACGGGATCCATTCTGGCCCACGAATTGACCGATCAGGGCCTGGACGTGGTGGCCATAGAGCGCGGCCCCTGGCGCGACACGGCAACCGATTTCAACATCGGCTATGCGCAGGACGAGTTGCGCTACAGCATCCGGCGCGACCTCTTCCTGCAGCCGACCGTGGAAACCATGACGGTGCGCAATGACCCGTCGCAGAAGGCGCTGCCGATGCGCGATTTCGGCTCCTTTCTCCCCGGCAACGGCGTCGGCGGCGCCGGCGTCCACTGGAACGGCCACACCTGGCGGTTCTGGGATTCGGACTTTCAGATAAAGACCAATCTGACGAAGAAATACGGTGCATCGAGAATCGCCGATCTCCAGGTCGAGGACTGGGGCGTGACCGGCGCGGAGATGGAGACCTATTACGACCAGTTCGAGTATCTGGCAGGCATCTCGGGCAAGGCCGGCAATATCAAGGGGCAGTTGCAGGAAGGCGGCAATCCGTTCGAGGATCCAAGGTCGCGGGATTATCCGAACCCGCCGATGCAGATGACCTACGCGCCAACCCTGTTCGCCGAGGTCGGCCGGTCGATCGGCCTGCATCCCTTCCCGACCCCATCCGCCAACATGTCGCGGGCCTATGTCAACCCGCTCGGCATCGCCATGGGTCAATGCACCTATTGCGGGTTCTGCGAACGCTTCGGCTGTGCCAACTATTCGAAGTCAAGCGCCCAGACCACCGTCCTTCCCGTGCTGATGAAGAAGTCGAATTTCGAGGTTCGCACCGACAGCGAGGTGCTGCATGTCGAGCTGGCCCCCGGAGGCAAGTCGGCGCGCGGCGTCACCTATGTCGATACGTCAGGCGAGGAATATTTCCAGCCGGCCGATCTGGTGCTGCTGTGCGCTTACGGCCTGCACAATGCCCGGCTGATGATGCTGTCCGGCATCGGCAAGATCTACGACCCCGGCAGTGGCGAAGGAACGGTTGGGCGCAATTACTGCTACCAGACAAATGCCGGCGTGCAGGTGTTCTTCGACGACAAGAACTTCAACCCGTTCATCGCCGCCGGCGCGCTCGGTCAGACGATCGACGACGGCGCGCTGGACTTCGTCGGCGGCGCGGGCATCAACTGCATTCCCACCAACGGGCGCCCGATCGGAACCAGGCCGACCTTGCCCGGCACGCCGAAATGGGGCAGAGCCTGGAAGAAGGCAACGGTCGAGGGTTACAGGAGCACGCTTGGCTACTCGTCCCAGGGAAGCAGTTACGCGACGCGCAACAACTACCTCGACCTCGACCCGACCTACAAGGACCGTTTCGGTCGTCCGCTGATGCGCATGACGTTTGATTTTCCCGACAATGACATCCGCATGTCGAACTATGTCTGCGACCGGATGGAGGAAATCGCCAAGGCGCTCGGCGGCAAGCAGTACGCCGTCGGCCGCCGCAAGAAGGGCTGGGACAGCGTCCCCTACCAGAGCACCCACAATACGGGCGGCGCCATCATGGGAACGGACCCGAAGAAGAGCGCGGTCAACACCTTCCTCCAAAGCTGGGACGTCCCCAATGTCTTCGTCATCGGCGCGTCGGCCTTCCCGCAGAATGCCGGCAAGAACCCGACAGGAACCGTCGGCGCGCTCGCCTTCCGTGCCGCCGATGCCATCCGCAATCAATATCTGCGCAATCCCGGTGCACCCCTGGTGCAGGCATGAACAAGCTCGTTTTCACGCTCGCCATCGGCGCCGCGGCCCTCAACGCGGGCCCGGCACGGAGTGCCGACCAGGCGGACCAGATCATACGTGGACAGTATCAGGCCGTGCTCGGCGACTGCGCAGGCTGTCATACGCAGGCCGGGGGCAAACCGCTGGCTGGCGGACTGCCGCTCGAAACGCCGTTCGGCATGCTTGTCCCGCCCAACATAACCCCCGACGGCGAAACGGGCATCGGCAATTGGTCGGAAGCCGATTTCCGCAGCATGATGAAGTCAGGCATCGGCCACAATGGCGTGCGGCTCTACCCCGCAATGCCCTACCCCGCCTATACCAGGATGAACGATCGGGACATTTCCGACCTGTGGGCCTATCTGACGACGGTTGAACCGGTATCGAACAAGGTCGAGGCCAATCAGCTGCCCTTCCCGTTGAACATCCGGCTGGCGATGCTGGGCTGGAATGTCCTCAACTTTACCGAGGCAAGCTTTCAGCCGGATTCCTCCAAGTCGGCGGAGTGGAATCGCGGCGCCTATATCGTCCAGGGTGCTGGACATTGCGGCACCTGCCACTCGCCCAAATCTTTCCTTGGCGCCGACAAGGACAGCGAGTTCCTGCAAGGTGCCTCCCTGCAAGGCTGGTTTGCCCCCGACATCACCAACAATGCGCAATCGGGCCTTGGGAAATGGTCTCAGGAGGATCTGGTCCAATACCTCAAGACCGGCGTCAACGCGCATTCGATTGCATCAGGTCCGATGGCGGAGGCCATCGAGAACTCCACGTCGAAAATGACCGATCCCGATCTCAAGGCGGTTGCAGTCTACCTCAAGAGCCTGGGCTCGGATGTCGACAGCGTCCAACCGGCAAAGCCTGACGCGACACGGATGGCAACGGGCGAGGCAATCTATCGCGACAATTGCTCGGCTTGCCATGGTGGAGATGGTGCCGGGTCAGGCGTGCTTTTCCCTTCCCTTGCCGGCAATTCGATCGTCGCGCAGGGCAGTTCCGAAACATTGGCCCGGCTCGTCCTTGCCGGCAGCCAGGCCGTGCACACGGCTGATGCACCGACTACGCCCGCCATGCCCTCCCTGGCCTGGCGCCTGAAAGACCAGGAGGTCGCCGACGTCCTGACCTATGTGCGCGCCAGCTGGGGCAACGCCGCCCCGGCGGTCTCCTCTGACGATGTCGCTGCCGTACGCAAGGGGCTGACCCGGTAGACCCGTACTCTAGCTCTCTGCTGCGACAGCGAGCGCCAGACGGCTCATGTCTGCGAACAATTCCTGGCGCTCGGAATAGTCGGTCTGTTCGCCGGTCTCGATGTTGTCGACCACGACACACATCGACAGCGCACGCGCTCCGAAATGCTCCGATATGCGATAGAGCGCGCTGGTTTCCATGTCCACGGCCAGGGCTCCTTCCGACCGCGCAACGGCAAAACGGGCGCGCCCTTCCGGGTGATAGAAGATGTCGCTGCACACCGTCAGGCCGACATGATGGTCGATGCCGAATTCTACCGCCTTGGCCAGTGACGATGCGAGAAGCGCCGGGTCGGGGCCAGCGGGTCCATAGAGGCCGAAGACCTGGCCGCTCTGGGCGCTTTCCGCCTGTGCCGATTGTGAGATGACAAGGCTGCGCAGTTTCGCCTTTGCGGTCAGGCTGCCGCAGGTGCCGGTGCGGATCAAGGTCCGGGCGCCATAATGGTCCAGCAGTTCATGCGCATAGATCAGAAATGATGAAACGCCGATGCCCGTCGCCTGAATGCTGATGGACTTGCCACGAAACAGCCCGGTGAAGCCAAGCGTGCCGCGGCGGCGATTGATGCAGCGCGGCGCTTCCAGGAACGTTCGCGCCATCCACTCGGCACGCTGCGGATCACCCGGCAACAACACCGTGTCGGCGTAGTCGTCCTTGTCCGCTTCGTTGTGCGGCGTCACAAGTTGCTCCCCTAAGCCTTCCTGCCGTTTCACCCGCAATCATGGCGTTGTCACGGCGTTGTGCAAGGAGGAACATGGGAAAGGCTCTAAGACTCCAGCACGTCCTTGACGATCGTCGCCAGTTGCTTGAGCGAAAACGGCTTGGGCAGAAAGCCGAAATGCGCATCTGCCGGGAGGTTTCTGGCGAATGCGTCCTCGGCGTAGCCGGACACGAAGACGAACTTGATGTCCGGCTGGCGCTTGCGCAATTCACCAAGCAGTGTCGGTCCGTCCATTTCCGGCATGACCACGTCGGAAACGACGATATCGACCTTGCCGCCCAGCGCCTCGAACACTTCCAGCGCCTCGACGCCCGACGATGCCTCGTGCACGGTGTATCCACGCGAGGTCAGCGCCCGCATGCCGCCCATGCGCACGGCATCCTCGTCCTCGACGAGCAGCACCGTGGCCGAGCCCGACAGATCCTTGGCCGGATCGGCGACCTTTGCCGGCGCCGCCGGCGCATCGCCGGGCTCGCCTGCTTTTTTCGCTTCGGCGATGTGACGCGGCAGGAAAATGCGGAAAGTCGAGCCTTTGCCGACTTCGGAATCGCAGAAGATGAAGCCGCCGGTCTGCTTGATGATGCCGTAGACCATCGACAGACCAAGGCCGGTGCCCTTGCCGACTTCCTTGGTGGTGAAGAAGGGTTCGAAAATCTTCTTCAGCACGTCGGGCGCGATGCCGCTGCCGGTGTCCTCGACTTCGACCACGACATAGTCCGCCGGGGCGAGTTCGCGGTAGGAAAAGGCCTTGCACTCCTCGGCGGTGACATTGCGGGTGCGCACGGTGAGATCGCCGCCCGCCGGCATTGCGTCGCGCGCGTTGACCGCAAGGTTGACCACCACCTGCTCGAACTGCCCGATATCGACCTTGACCGGCCACAGGTCGCGGCCATGGTCGACCTTCAGCTTGATGTCGTTGCCGACCAGGCGGGCGAGCAGCATCCTGAGATCGGCGAGCACGTCGGTCAGGTTGAGCACTTCCGGTCGCAATGTCTGCTTGCGCGAGAAGGCCAGAAGCTGCCGCACCAGCGAAGCCGCCCGGTTGGCGTTCTGCTTGATGTTCATGATGTCGGGAAAGGACGGGTCCGACGGGCGGTGGTTGGTCAACAAAAGGTCGGACGCCATGATGATGGCAGTCAGCACATTGTTGAAATCATGCGCGATGCCGCCGGCAAGCTGGCCGACCGCCTGCATCTTCTGGCTTTGCGCCATCTGCCCTTCGAGCGCTTTCTGCTCCGTTGTCTCGACGGCGTAGACGATGGCCGACTCCTCGGCGCCCTCGCCGCCGGTGCCGTCGGCGACGGCGTTGACGTAGAAGCGGATGTGCCGTTCGTCGTTGCCGGGCAAAAGCGTGTCGATCGGCTCGATGTCGGCCTGCCGCTGCTGCGCTTTCTCGAAGGCAGCCGCGAAGGCCGGCCGGTCGCGTTCATGGATCACCGTGTCGAGCCGTACGCGACGGTCGACGGCGTCGCGATCGACGACAGACGAAAACAGCGACAGGAACGGCGCATTGGTACGCAGGATGCGCCCATTGTGGTCGACGCCGGCGATCGCCATCGGTGTCGAGTTGAAGAAGCGGGTGAAGCGCACTTCCGAAGCCCGCAAATCGGCAGAGGCATCCTCGCCTTGCGTGCGGTTGAGCACGATCGTGCGTGTCGGCCCGTTCAATCCTTCGCGGCTGGCCGAAACGCGGTGCATGAAGCGCACCGGCAGCGCTTCGCCCGTCGTGGTCGTCAGGTCGAGATCTATCACCGCGTTGCGTGTGGTGCCGGGGTCGGCCTTGACCGAGCGGACCAGCGCCATGCCGTCGCCGGCCACGATCTCCGACAGAGACACGGCGCCGGGCGTGAAGCTGGTGAGGTCGATGCCCAGCCATTCGGCGAGCGTGGCGTTGATATAGGTGACGCGGCCCTCCTGGTCGGCCGAAAAGAAGCCGGCCGGCGCGTGGTCGAGATGATCGATCGCCTTCTGCAGATCGAGGAAGAAGCGCTCCTGCTCGGCCCGCTCCTGCGAGATGTCGGCAAGCTGCCAGGCCAGCATCGGCAGCCGCTGGCCTGGAACGCTGAAGGCGCGGGCGCGTGCCCGGTACCAGCGGGCGCCAGGCTCGGCACCGGGCCGAATGGACTGTGCGAGCCTAAACTCGCCGTCGCCCGGCTGGCCGTCGCGCAGGCCGGATGCCAGGCGATAGATCGTCACCGAGGCTTCGGGGACATCCGAGAGCAATCCCTCGACGGTCTTCAGGTCGGCAGCGGACGATGCTCCGGTCATATCCGCATAGGCGCGATTGGCGTAGACGACGCGGCCCTTGGTGTCGGTGACGAGAAGCCCCTGCGACATCGAATCGACGAAGGATTTCGACAGTTCGTCGCCTGTCGAGCGTGGCGTGACCTGCACGAAGCCGATCGCCGTCGCGAACAGGAAGCCGACGCCGATCATCGCCAGCACGCCGAGCATGCCGAGCAGGAAAGGATCGCCGAGGCGCTCGCGGAAAAGCCCGAAGACGATCGCCGCCCCCGTCAGAACGACGATGAAAATGATAAGCCGGGTGACCGCGCCGGGTCGCGTATTCTGGTCGACGATCGGTACCGGATAGAAATCGCCGCGCGCTTCCTTGGCCATGTGCCCCCTGCTCGTGAATTCCGGTGTTCCGACACCCGCCCCTAGCGGGTTGAATCACATTCTCCTAGTCCGGAAAAGGCCTGGGCGGCAAATGTCGGATAAAAATGATGTCTTCCAGGCTTCGGAGTTTTTCTAGCTGTTCACCAGCGTGAAACGCAACTTGCGGTGGCCCGCTGCAACGGTCTAGTGTCTCTTCACTTCCAAGGGCGATCAGGGGAACCCAATGCAATGGCTCGATAGCGTGGCAGGTCCCGGTTATGCCGCAGCATTGTTGTGGACGTTTGCAGCGCTTGTCCTGCTGGTTATCGTTCTCGTTATCATCAAGCTGGTGCGCAACCTGACATTCGGAACCTTCGTCGCCGGTGGCCGGAACCGCAAGACGCGACTGGCCGTCATGGATGCCACCGCCGTCGACAGCCATCGCCGGCTGGTGCTGATACGCCGTGACGATATCGAGCACCTGCTTCTGATCGGCGGCCCGACCGACGTCGTCGTCGAGCGCGATATCCGACTTTCGGCGCTACGCCGGCCGGCATTGACCGGAGATGGCGGCTTGCAGCCGGTTCCGGCCGCCGCGGCCCCGGCAAGACCGCGTCCGCCGCAACCCGCTCCGCCGCCGGCGAGACAGGCTCCCGCTCCACAGCCGGTGAACACGACGCCACCCGCCCGCCCGCGTACAACAGCGCCGCCGGCACCTGCACCGAAGCCGGCAACGCAAAGCTATCAGCCGACCAATGTCACGCCGTTGCCTGCCTACGGCTCCGCCAACGCCAACACCGCCCGGCACGCGCCGCCCCCACCGCAGCCGGTGCAGGACAGCATCGACGACACGCTGATGAGGGAACTCGAAGTGTCGCTGGATCAGCCCCGTTCGGGCGGCCCGGTGGGCAAGCCGGCGGCGCCGCAGTCGCTCGACGACGAGATGACCAAGCTTCTCGGCGAACTCTCCAGTCAGAAGAGATGAGCAACCGCCGGGTCGCTATCCCCGCGGAAAACATCGTCGCCGGTCTACTGGTCTACTGCCGAACCACCTCGTCCGAAGCGCCAAATATCAAGGGTTTACTGCCTTCGCCCGCCCTGAGCGGTGGATGCCGCACCAATAAAAATGGCCGGAAAACCGGCCATTTCAGAATCGAGTTCGTTCGATGACAGCCGGCCGTGAGCCGCCGGCCTTGACCTTCAGTCGTCGCGATAGACTTTTTCGCGGCGCTCATGCCGCTCCTGCGCTTCGATCGACAATGTCGCGATCGGACGTGCATCGAGCCGCTTCAGCGCGATCGGCTCGCCGGTCTCTTCGCAATAGCCGTAAGTGCCTTCGTCGATGCGCTGCAGGGCGGAATCGATCTTTGCAATGAGCTTGCGCTGACGGTCGCGGGCCCTGAGTTCGATGGCGCGGTCGGTTTCCGAAGAGGCGCGATCGGCCAGATCGGGGTGGTTGGCGTTTTCTTGCTGCAGGATTTCCAGTGTTTCGCGCGCTTCGCGCAATATGTCATTCTTCCAGGTGACGAGCTTTGAGCGGAAGTAGGATTTCTGCCGCTCGTTCATGAACGGCTCGTCTTCGGAGGGTACGTAATCGGCGGTAACGATGTCGTTCATTCGACTCACCCAAACTGCCCCAATTTTGGCGCCTATATATTCGTCGTCCGACGCCTGCACAAGCGCAATCGGCCGCTGTCTCACGCAATTGTTAAAGTACCCGTCACGCGTCTCTGCGGCCGCGTACGGTCGCTTTGGTACAAAATTCGCCGAGACACTTTCGATCCGGTGGCACATGCTTTCCGAGATTGCCGTGACCCCGGGGGCCGATACGCAAGAGACCTTTGCAGCAAGCAGCATTGGGTGATTCGCCGTGTTGAAGAGCACGGGCCATTGTGCGCAACGCCGTTCTCGTGGCTAATCCCGGGACGCTTCGGCATTCGGAGGTTGGGTGAGCAGGCTTTATCTGTTGCGACATGCAAAGGCTGGCTGGGCACTGCCCGGCATGCGGGATTTCGATCGCCCGCTCGATGCCTCCGGCCGCGGCGATGCCGAAATGGTGGGGGCCGCCATGCGCTCCCGCCTCTATGTTCCGGACCGGACGCTCTGCTCCAATGCCAAGCGCGCCAAGGAGACGCTGGAAGGCCTGGCCGGCCAGACCGACACCGGCCGGGTTCTGTTCTTCGACGCGCTCTACAGCGCGGACGCGGCCGGGTACCTCCACCTTATCCGCGACAATGGCGGATCAGGCTCATTGCTGGTCATTGGCCACAACCCGATGATGGAAGACCTCACCATGGCAGTTTCGGGCGACGGCGACGAAACCGCGCGGGCCACGCTGAACCATGGGTTCCCGACCGCGGGCCTGGCGGTCGTCCGCTTCGACGGCGATCTTGCCAGCGCCGCCCAAGGCACCGGCTATCTCGAAGCGTTCCTGACGCCGGCCGATCTCTGAAGCCATTTCAAAGCCTGGTTGCAGAGCCTATATCGGACGGACCGAAGTCCGAGAGAGCAAATTTTGGCATCATCGCTGACCACCTTCACCGACGAAGCGAGGATTGCCCTCGACACGCTGTCGGGCCGCGCCACCGGGCTTTTTTCCCCATCGCTGCGCCTCGGCGTGACGGGATTGTCCCGCGCCGGCAAAACGGTGTTCATATCGGCCCTTGTCCACAATTTGATCCATGGCGGCCGCCTGCCGCTGTTCGAGGCGCAGAAATCTGGGCGCATCGCCCGCGCCTTCCTCGAGCAGCAGCCCGACGACGCGGTGCCGCGTTTCCAGTACGAGGACCACATCGCCGCCCTGGTCAACGACCGCGCCTGGCCCGATTCGACGCGTGCCATTTCGGAACTGCGGCTGACCATCGAATATGAATCGGCTTCCGGCTGGAGCCGCATGTTTTCCTCCGGCAGATTGTCGGTCGATATCGTCGACTATCCCGGCGAATGGCTGCTCGATCTGCCGCTGCTCGGCAAATCCTTTGCCGATTTTTCGCACGAAGCCTTCGAAATGGCCGTTCTGCCGGTGCGCGAGGATCTTTCGCAGAGTTGGCGGGCGCTGTCAGCCGGGGTCGACCCGAACGCCGATGCCGACGAGATGACGGCGCGCCGCCTGGCCGAAAGCTTCGCCGCCTATCTGAAGGCCTGCAAGCTCGACGAGCGGGCGCTTTCGACCTTGCCGCCCGGCCGCTTCCTGATGCCGGGCGATCTCGAAGGCTCGCCGGCACTGACCTTCGCGCCCTTGGCCGGGATCGGCGACAGGCGTCCGCGCCCGGGGTCGCTGCACGCCATGATGGACAGGCGCTATGAGGCCTACAAGACGCATGTCGTCAAACCCTTCTTCCGCGAACACATCACCCGCCTCGATCGCCAGATCGTGCTGATCGACGCCATGCAGGCGCTGAACGCCGGCCCCGGCGCCATGGCCGACCTGGAACGCGCGGTAACCGAGATCCTCAGCTGTTTCCGACCCGGCCGGGGCAGCTTCCTCACCGATCTGTTCTCGCGGCGCATCGACCGCATCCTGGTTGCCGCGACCAAGGCCGACCATCTGCATCACGAAAGCCATGACCGGCTGCAGGCGATCGTGCGGCGGCTTGCCGACCGCGCCGTGGCACGGGCGAATTTCACCGGCGCCGATGTCGATGTGGTCGCCATGGCGGCGGTGCGCGCGACGCGCGAAGGCACCGTCAAGCAAGGCCGAGAGACGTTGCCAGTCATTATCGGCACGCCGATCGCCGGCGAGAAGATCAATGGCGCAACCTTCGATGGAAAGACTGAAACAGCCATATTTCCCGGTGATTTACCGGAGAAAATTGATGCGGTTTTTGATCTTTCGGGAGCCGATCACAAGCAGGATGCCGCGGCCCCTGCAATCCGCTTCGTCCGTTTCCGTCCCCCAAAGCTAGAACGCACGGCCGAAGGTATCACCCTGTCGCTGCCGCATATCAGGCTCGACCGTGCCTTGCAGTTCCTGATCGGAGATCATCTGGCATGACTGCGCCCCGCAAGCCGGCAGCGTTCCGCATCGAGCCGGAAGCCGAACCAAGGCAAGAGGCGCCGCAGGCGCGCCGTGCCCAGGCCGATGCCCAGCGCAAACCCCGCGCGATGAAGGCCGATGTCGCGATGGTCATCCCGGCGGAAGTCGATGTCTTCGACGAGCCTGACATCATTGCCGCGGAGCCGCCGCCGGCGATCGCCCCCAGAAAACGCTCACTGCTCGGCAGCATCTTCTTCGGCGCCTTTGGCGTGCTGGTTTCGCTAGCTGTCGGCCTGTGGACCGACCAGCTCATACGCGACCTCTTCGCGCGCGCCGAATGGCTGGGCTGGCTGGCCGCGGGCATGGCTGCCATCGCCGTGCTGGCGCTTATGGTGATCCTGATTCGCGAGTTCCTGGCGATCGCCCGCCTTGCCGAGGTCGAAAAACTGCAGAAGCGTGCGCTCGACGCGATCGCCCGCGACGATCCCAAGGCTGCACGATCGGTCGTCGACGAATTGTCGGCCTTTGTCGCGGCCAAACCCGAAACCGCGGCCGGCCGGCGCGCGCTGGCCGAACTGCGCGGCGAAATCATCGACGGCGGCAATCTCGTGCGCTTGGCCGAGGCTGAAATTCTCGGACCACTCGATGCCAGGGCGAAGGTGATGATTCTCGAAGCCGCCAAACGCGTTTCGCTGGTGACGGCGGTCAGTCCACGCGCACTGGTCGATGTCGCCTATGTCGTGTTCGAGGCCGGGCGGCTTATTCGCCGCCTGTCAGAACTCTATGGCGGACGGCCGGGAACGCTGGGTTTCTTCCGCCTGGCGCGCAGCGTGCTGGCGCATCTGGCGGTTACCGGCTCGATCGCGATCGGCGACAGTTTCGTCCAGCAGATCGTCGGCCACGGCCTGGCCGCGCGCCTTTCGGCCAAGCTTGGCGAGGGCGTCGTCAACGGCATGATGACGGCACGCATCGGCATTGCCGCGATGGAGACGGCGCGACCCCTGCCCTTCAGCGCCGCCAAGCGTCCCGGACTTGGTGATTTCCTCTCGGCGCTGACATCGTTCGCAACCAGGAAAGATGGTGAAACGACCCCATCCGGCAAGTGAGCCGGGCTGGAGTGTCTGGACCTTCGGAATTGTTACCGGACTGCTTTGCGGCGGCCCCGCGGTGACGAAGCATTAACCAATCTTGTTCATGGTCAGACGGGTTCCAAACAGCATCTTTGTTGCCGGGTGTCGTCGATGAAAAGCGTAATTCTATCCAGTGTCCTGCCCCTGGCAACGGTGATTACGGCAGTCGTCGGCATTGCCGGAGTGGCCTCTGCGGCGGAGCCGGACAAGCAGTTCTTCCAGTCCGCCGAAGGCAAGTGGATCGGTCCCGGCGAAATCGTCGCCGGCAAGTACAAAGGCACGAAGTTCAACTGCAGCTTCACCGGCTCGACGCCCGACGGCAAGGTCGGCATGTCGCTCGACGGCGGCTGTCGGGTCGGCATGTTCACCCAGCCGATGTCGGCCAAGATCGAGCGCAAGGGCCGTGAGGGCTACAAGGGCAGCTTCATGGGTGGCGCGACCGGTTCCGGCCTCGACATCATCGGGGGCAACGTCGTCGATCCCCGCAAGGTGGTCTTCACCATCAACCGCAACCAGCTGCGCGGCGTCATGCAGGCTCGCATCCCTGACGACAATTCGATGACGGTGACTATTGCCGTGCGCGTCGACGACCAGCTGGTGCCGGTGATCGGCATGAGCCTGAAGCGCGTCGACGCGGTCGAAGTCGGCTCCATCGCGCCGAACTGAACAATTCAAAAGAAAAGGCGGCGACCCAACGGGCGCCGCCTCGTTTGATCCAATCGAATCAGGGCGTTAGCCTTTGATCGTGGCCGTCAGTTCGTCATAGGCCTTGCAGGCGTCGGCCAATGTCGTAGCGCCCTGATACTTGGTTGTCACCGCCTGGACCTTGGCCGTCAGATCAGCCGCTTTGGACGGGTCCTTGGTAATCGCTTCCTGAAGTGCTGCAGCCATGTCCTGCGCCTTCTTGGTCGCGATCTCCGCCGTGCACTCAGGCGCCTTCGAGCAAGCCGAACCGGCAAGCACCGCCAGGCCGACGGCAACAAACAAAAACTTCTTCATGTCAGTCATCTCCTCAAAAAGGGCGCGACTTGATCGTCGATCACCCTCCAATGGCCGAAGCCGAGCGTCCTTAGCCTTCGATTGCGGCAAGATGCAACGTGTTCCCGGCCTCAACTTGTGTATCGCGCCTGCAACATCGGCGGCGGCCTGGATTCAGGCTATTTTATCAGCGGCAGCAAAGTTCAGCTGCGCGGCTGCAGCAGCGCCAAGACGGCGGTCGATGCGGCAAGGATAGCAGTCAGAGTCAAAGGCCCAGTCGCGCCATAGGTGTCCACGACATAGCCGCCGACAACCGCGCCGATGGTGATGGCAATTTGGAAAGAGGTGACCATCAGGCTGCCCGCTGCCTCCAGCGCATCAGGCGCCGCGCGCGACATATTGGTCGGCAGCACCACCGGCGCCATGCCAAAGGCGAAACCCCACAGCGTAACGAAGCCGAAGGCAACGCCGATATGCGAGCCCCAAAGCACCAAAGTAAGTGCCGCAACCGCCATCAACGCTGCGGTGACTGCGAGGGCCATGTGGATGTTGGTGTCGGCCATGCGGCCGCCGGCAACATTACCGATCACGGCAGCGATGCCAAACCCGAGCAGAGCCAGGGCAATCGGTCCGGTTGTAAGGAGTGTCACCTGTTCGAGGAAGGGACGCACATAGACCGAGCCGGCAAAATGCCCCGTCATCAGCAAAACAATAGCCAACATGCCGAGTTGGATGCCGCGCCGCCGGGTCAGCCGAAATACATCTGCAAGGCTGTTGCTTGCCGTTGCGGGCAAGGTCGGCAGGCTGAGAAACTGCAGCAGCATGGCAAGCGCGGCCAGCCCCGCCGTCATGGCCATGGCACTGCGCCACCCTATCCAGTCACTGATCAGCGCGCCCATCGACGGTGCGGCAATGGTGGCAAGCGAGACGCCGAGGGTGACGATCGCCATGCCCCGACCTGTCGCATTGGCGCCAACCAGCCTCGCCACGACGGCGACCGAAAGTGCCCAGAAAGCGCTGAGAGCGATGCCCAGTCCGGCCCGGCCCAACAGCAACAGCCAGAAATCGGTCGCCAGCGCCGCCAGGATATTGGAACCGACCGCAAGGGCGCTGAGACCAACCAGCACCGCCTTGCGGTTCAAGCGGCCGATGAGAACATTGCTCAACATGGCCGTCACGGCGCCGACGGAAGCGGTGGCGGTGACGACCTGGCCGGCCGTCCCCTCGCTGATGCCGAGATCGCGTGCCATTGGCGTCAGCAGACCTGCGGGCAGGAATTCGGCAGACACCAGGGCAAAGCTGGTGGCCGCCAATGAAATGACCGCGAACCAAGTGGCTGCGCTCCACGCGGCTGGTGCATCGGCATCAAGGCCAATCGCGGCGTCTTCAAGCTGTAATGTTGTGTCAGTCACGGAAAGATCTCCAAAGTTTGGAGGTCTTAAATAGGCGAGTCCGCTCGGATGATATGTATCTTAGAATCCGAAATTCATATCCATTCGTCCGGGAATTGTGCGACGCACAACGCCAGGCGAGACATTGGTGATGCGCTTGAACGCGCGCGCGAAGGATGCCTCGGAATCATAGCCCAAACGGGTAGCGACTTCGGCAACCGACAAGCCGTTTTGGCCCAGCAATTCGCGGGCAAGCTGCATACGCAGGCGGGCGAGATAGTGTGCGGCACCCTCTCCCAATACCGCACTGAAACGCTCGGCGAAAATCGAACGCGATTGGCCTGCCACGCCGGCCAGGCTTCCCAGCGTCCAGTTGTGGCCGGGGTCGCGGTGCATGGCCGCCAAAGCCCGGCCTATATGGGGGTCACGGATGGCTGCGAGCCAACCGGTGGTCGAGGCTCCGTTGCAATTGACCCAGCAGCGTATGAGCCGGGCCGTTAGCAAGTCGGCCATACGCGACAGAATCGTGGCGCTGCCCATCTGCGGTTGCGAGGCCTCCACCGTCATGGCCGCCAGCAAAGGACCGACGACCGGGTCATTGCCGGCCACGTCGCAACCCTTGATGACAGGCGGCATCAACGTGATCAATGGGTTGAGCGCATAGGAGTCCAAGGCCATGGAGCCGCAGAAAAGGGTGCTCGTCGCGCCCGTTCCTTGCCGTACCACTTCGCAGACGTTGCCCCCCAACTTGATCACCTGGCAACCTTCGAGCGAGTCCCCTGCAACGTCCGGCGCGCTGGCCAGCCGATGGGCGATGCCTTGCGGCAGCAGCACCAGATCGCCATCGCGCAACTCCTGCCAGCCTTGCGATTCAGTATGAATCCAGCACGGGCCCTGGCCGACAAAGTGAAACCGAAGCAGCTGTTGTTGCGGAAAGTCTATGCTCCATGGGTGCCGGAGCTCGCAGCGACCATAGTTGACACCACTCAAGCGAAAGTCTTGTAAAACTTCGCTGAGCGCATCCATCGGGATATGTGGCGTCGAAGACGGCCGGGACGAATAGTCAGGCATATACGTGATATAGATGCCGAACGTCCGGCAGGCAAGCGGGGACCGTTGTTCCACCAGGGGAATCGCTGCAACGGCACCCTACCTTTCCCGGCAGATTTCTCGCCTTGCCTCCCGCTCCAACTGCATGCAAGGAGTGCTGCGAGACACAGGGACAAGAGGCATGGCGGCGGAAGCATCGGGCAGTGATCTGGTTCAGGTGGTGGCGCTGCTTGCTGCCGGCGTCGTCGCCGTCCCCATCTTCAAGCGCATGGGCCTCGGCTCGATTCTCGGCTATCTGGCCGCCGGCGTGGTGATCGGCCCGTTCGGCCTCGGCGTCTTTTCCGAATCGGAAGCCATTCTTCATGTCGCCGAACTCGGCGTTGTGATGTTCTTGTTCATCATCGGGCTGGAAATGCAGCCGTCGCGGCTGTGGGGCCTGCGCCGCGAGATCTTTGGCCTCGGCGCGCTGCAGGTTGGCGTCTGCGCGCTTCTGCTGACAGGTGTCGGCATGGCTGGAGGGTTTCCGATCGCACAATCCTTCGTCGCCGGCGCCGGCTTCGTGCTGACCTCGACGGCGATCGTCATGCAACTCCTCGAGGAACGCGGTGAAATCGCCGCACCGAAAGGCCAGCGCATCGTATCGGTGCTGCTGCTCGAGGATCTTGCCATCGTGCCGCTGCTGGCCCTGATCGCGTTCCTGGCACCCGGTGGAGCCGACACCAGCCTGTCGGAGCGGCTAACCGAGGTCGGCATCGGCCTCGCCGCTATCGTCGGCCTGGTGGTGGCCGGCCGCTATCTGCTCAACCCGTTCTTCCGCATCCTGGCGGATGCCCGTGCCCGCGAGGTGATGACGGCCGCGGCACTTCTGGTCGTCCTTGGGTCAGCCCTCGCCATGCAGCTCAGCGGCCTGTCGATGGCGATGGGTGCCTTCCTGGCCGGCGTGCTTTTGTCCGAATCGACCTTCCGCCACCAACTCGAAGCCGACATCGAACCCTTCCGCGGCATCCTGCTCGGTCTGTTCTTTCTCGCGGTGGGCATGTCGCTCGACCTGCATGTGGTCGCGGCGAACTGGCGGCTGATCGCCCTTTATGTCGTCGCCTACATGGTGATGAAGGCGTTCGGTATCTACATCGTCGCCCGCATCCTGAAATCAGGCCACCGCGAAGCCCTGGAGCGCGCGGTCTTCATGGCACAAGGCGGCGAATTCGCCTTTGTCCTCTACTCGGCGGCCGCGGCGGTCGGCATCATCGACGGCAACGCCAACGCGACGCTGACGGCGATCGTCATCATCTCCATGGTGCTGACGCCGCTGGCGATCATCGCCTTGCGCTATCTGACGCCGCGCGACGAGCAGTCGCTCGACGGCGTCGATGTCGCCGATGGCCTGACCGGCAGCGTGCTGGTCATTGGCTTCGGCCGCTTCGGCCAGATCGCGAGCCAGCCGCTGCTGCTGCGCGGCATCGACGTCTCGATCATCGACAATGATGTCGAAATGATCCAGGCGGCGGCCGATTTCGGCTTCAAGGTCTACTATGGCGACGGCACGCGACTGGACATCCTGCATGCCGCCGGTGCCGGCCGGGCGCGCGCCGTGCTGATCTGCGTCGACAAGGCCGATGTGGGTGTTCGCATCGCCCAGCTGATCAAGGCCGAATTCCCACTGCTCACAGTGCTGGCCCGCGCATTCGACCGTGGAACGGCGCTGCAGCTCATTCGTGCCGGCGTCGATTACCAACTGCGCGAAACCTTCGAATCCGCACTTGTTTTCGGTGGCTCGGCACTGGAATCGCTGGGCGTCGACCCCGAAGACGTGGCTGAAACGATCGAAGACGTCAGGCGCCGCGACACCGATCGCTTCGAAACCCAGCTTGCCGAAGGCATTCGCGCCGGACAGCGCTTCCTGAGAGGCAATATCGGCACGCCGATTCCGACACCGCTCTCCACGCCGCGCCGGCCTGGTCAGGCACTCAATGAAGAAACCGCGGGTGTGCTGCACAAGTCCGAACCCGCCGATTGAGCAAGGAACTATGCATGGAATTGGACAGCCGGGCCCTATCGGTCACCAAATTCTGGCGCGATGCCGGCGAGGATGCCTGGTTCGAGAAGAACGAAGCATTCGATGCCGAGTTCCGCGACCGCTTTCTCGGCCTGCACTATGCCGCCGCTCGGCGTGAATGCGACGACTGGCTGGAACATGCCGAAGGCGCGCTGGCGCTGATGATCCTGCTCGATCAGTTTCCGCGGAACTGTTTTCGCGGCACCGGCCATATGTACGCGACCGATCCGCTCGCCAGATATTTCGCAGAGAGGGCGGTCGCGGCCGGCCATGACCTGGCACTCGAGGAAGAACTCCGCGTTTTCCTCTACCTGCCGTACGAGCATTCGGAACTGCTGGCCGACCAGGACATTTCGGTCGAGCTGACGCAGGCCAGGGCCGAGCCCTACCTGAAATACGCTGTCGAACACCGCGATATCATTCAGCATTTCGGCCGTTTTCCGCATCGAAACAAGATGCTTGGCCGCGAAACCACGGTGCAGGAGCAGGCGTTCCTGGATGGTGGCGGCTTCTCTGGCTGAAGATCCGGCTACTGCCTCGTCCGGACCTCAGGCCAGCCACCAATCCCGGCCGGACGACAATCGCTCGATGCCTGAGGTATCGACGGCGACCAGGCGGTCGGTGATGCTGCGGCCGCTGACAACCAGGCTGGGCGCGATCTCGGCCAGCGGCGCCAGCACGAAGGCGCGCTCCAGCATGCGCGGATGCGGCACCTCCAGCCCGGTCTCGTGGATGACGCGGTCGCCGAACACCAGAATGTCGATGTCGATCAGCCGCGGCCCCCAGCGCTCCTCGCGCACCCGCTTCAGCTTGCGCTCCGCATCGAGGCAGAGGTCGAGCAAGGCACGCGGTGCAAGCACGGTGGAAATCTCGGCGGCCGCATTGAGAAAATCCGGCTGATCGAGCTTGCCCCAGGGCGGCGTGCGATAAAGCGACGAGACGCCGGTGACGCGCGTATCCGCGTCGGCATCCAGCATTCGCAGCGCCGCGCCCATGGATTTCGCCGGATCGCCAAGATTGCCGCCAAGGCTGAGATAAACGGTACTATTCGGGCCAGACAACGGTCACCTCGACATAATCGAGCACGCCGGGCACCGGTGCGTTCGGCTTGCGCACCGTGATCTCGGCTTTCTTTATCTGCGGAAAACGCGCCGTCAGCGCACGGGCCACTTCGAGCGCCAGCGACTCGATCAGAAAACGGCGCTGCCCGGTGATGATCTTTTCAATGACGGTGAATGCAATGCCGTAATGGACCGTATCCTCGATGGAATCCTCGGCAAGCGCCCGGCCCGGATCGACGGTGAGAACGGCATCGACATAGAAGCGCTGGCCGAGCCTTTCCTCCTCGTCCAGCACGCCGTGCCGGGCAAAGAAAGCGCAGTTCTTCATGCGGATGACATACATCGCTCAGTTTCTCGCCCGGTCCGTCTGACGCGCCAGCATAGCATCCGCAAGCGCCAAAGCGTCCACGTTGAATGCGACATCGTGGACGCGAAACAGATCGGCGCCCTGGAGCCTCAATATAACGCTGGTCGCCGCTGTTCCGACCCCTCTGTCGGCGGCATCACGGCCGGTGACCGTGCCGATGAAGCGTTTTCGCGACGTACCGACCATCAGCGGCAAGCCGAGTGCATGCAATTCCGAAAAGCGTGCCATTAGGTCGAGATTTTCCTTCGCCGTCTCCTTGGCGAATCCGAAACCGGGATCGAGCACGATATGATCGTCGGCGATGCCGTTCTGGCGGACGATTTCCAGCGACTTTCGCAGGAACGTCAATTGATCGGCAATCACATCCGGCAGTTTCTGGCGATCCCGCCCGGTATGCATGATGACAAGCCCGGCGCCGGTGTCGGCGGCGACACGCGCAATATCGGGCTCGCGCTGCAAACCCCATACATCGTTGACGATATGAGCGCCGGCGGCAACCGCCAGCCGCGCCGTGTCGGCGCGATAGGTGTCGACCGAAATCAGCACCTCACTCACGCCCGCCAGCGCTTCGATCACAGGCAGGATGCGGTCCTGTTCCTGACTGGCCGATACCGCGGCAGCACCTGGGCGCGTCGATTCTCCGCCGACATCGACGACCAGTGCCCCTTCCCCGATCATGCGGCGCGCCTGGGCCAGCGCCTTTTCAGGGGCGTCGAACTGGCCGCCATCGGAAAAGCTGTCGGGCGTGACATTGAGGATGCCGACGACCACGGCCTTGCCGCCAAGGTCGAGATGGCGTCCATGCGCCAACTGCCATCGCCTGGCCGTCATTGCTCATCGACCATGGAGTTCATCAATCATGTGTGATCCCTGGCGGATCAATTTCATTGCGCCGGCAACGGCCGTAAAGCAAGGTGGTCGAAGAGGCAACATGATGAAACGATCCATGCTTGGCATGAAAAAACCGTCCCTGTGCGTGAAACAATCCTTGGCTTGCGCGCTGCTGCTCGCCATGACCCCGCTTCCGGCGGCTGCCGCCAATCTCGTCAAGACGTACAGCTATTTCGCCATCGGCGGCAGCACGCTCGACGACATCGAGGCACAACTCTCCAAACGCGGGCCGGAGGTGAAAAGCACCGGCACCCGGCACCCGGGCGCCACGCAAATGGCCTTCACCACCCGTATCAGCTATGCGCAGACACCGAGTTCCTGCCGAATCGCCGACGCGGTGGTGACCGTCAAGGTGAAGGTGATCCTTCCCGAGTGGCGCCGCCCGCGCAAGGCCGATGCCGATGTCAGGCTGTTCTGGGATACGCTGTCCGCCGACATCAAGCGCCATGAGGAGCGCCATGTCGAAATCGCCAAGAACCATGGCGGCGAACTCGAAGAGGCCTTGAAGGCCACCTACCCGCAAAAGAACTGCGACGCCGCCAAGGCCAAGGCGGCCGCGATCACCGCGGCTGTCCTGGCCAGGCACGACCGCGCCCAGCTTCAGTTCGACCGCGTCGAAAGCGTCAATTTCGAAAGCCGCATCCTGCGGCTGCTGCGCTACCGCATGGAGCGCATCGGCAACGGCCGACTGCCGCCGGCCTGAACGCACCCGAACTGAAGCCAAATTCGCCGAAGCGTAGTGCCAGATTCGAAAAACTTTCGAGCCGCTGTCGAAACCGGCCTATATGGGACGACATATATCAGGCTCGCCAGACGCGAGCATAAAACACCAATGCGATCCGAACGGTCGAGAAACCGGAACGGCTGAACAGCGCCGGTCAAATCGCAAGCTTATGGATGAACGATCATGGACCAGGCTGTCGATAACAAAACGATGGCGGAAACCGGCACGCCGATAACAGAGAGCGAAAAGAACGCCATTATCGGCGGCGTGCTGTTGTCGATGCTGTTGGCGGCACTCGATCAGACCATTGTCGCGCCGGCCATGCCGACCATCGGGCATGCGCTCGGAAACGCACACTATCTGCCATGGATCGTCACCGGTTATCTCCTGACCGCTACCGCCGTGGCCCCGCTCTACGGCAAGATTTCCGATGTCTACGGACGCCGGCCAACCGTCTATGCCGCGATCCTGATCTTTTTGGCGGGATCGCTGGTCAGTGCGATGGCTCCCAACATGTTTGTGCTGGTTGTCGGGCGGGCGATCCAGGGCGCCGGCGGCGGCGGCTTGTTCGCTTTGACGCAGACCGTCGTCGGCGATCTCGTTCCGCCGCGCGAGCGGGCACGCTATGCCGCCTGGTTCTCCGGCACATGGGCCGTCGCCAGCGTTGCCGGTCCGTTGCTCGGCGGCACTTTCGCCGAGCACCTGCACTGGTCACTGATCTTCTGGATCAACATTCCGCTTGGTGTTCTTGCGATGGCGATCATCAACAAGCCGCTCAAGAAACTGCCCGTTGCCGCAAAGCGCCATCGTATCGACGCCCTGGGCGCGTTGCTTCTGATCATTGCCACGGCGCTGCTGCTGCTCGCATTGAACTGGGGCGGCAGCGCCTATCCCTGGATTTCGCTTGAAGTCATCGGCGTTCTCTGCGGTTCGGCGATTTTCTGGGGCGCTTTTGCCTTGCGGCTTATGCGAGCCGCCGAGCCGCTCATCTCGCTTGAAGTGCTTGGCAATCCAATCGTTCTGGCAGGCACGCTTTCGATGTTCCTGCTTCAGGCCGCAAGCGTCGGCATGGCTGTGTACCTGCCCGTCTATCTTCAGGCGGTGCTCGGCCTGTCGGCAGCAGAGTCGGGCATCGCGATGCTTGGGCTTCTGCTGGGGACCGTCGGCGGCGCGGCATTCAGCGGGCGCATGATACCGCATTTCACCCACTACAAGCGCATTGCAATGGTGGGCGTCGTCTTCAGCATGCTGTGCCTCTGCCTGCTGGCCGTCGTCGCAGGATATGCAACGCTGCTGGAGGTAGAGGTCTTGACGATCTGCATCGGGTTTGGAACCGGAACGACGTTTCCGGTCACCACCGTGTCGGTCCAGAACGCCGTCGATCGCGTGCATCTCGGCGTCGCGACGGGCGTGCTGACATTCCTGCGTTCGCTTGGCAGTGCGCTTGGTGTCGCGATGCTCGGCGCGGTCGCTCTGGGCTACGGCCTGCCGCTTGCCGGTGAAGGCGTGCGGATCGTGGGCCATAGCGCGACGGTCGAGCCGTTCGTGATGATCTTTGCCGTCGCCGCCGCTACATTGCTGCTGGGGCTGATCACGCTGACGCTGATGCCCGAAAAGGAGCTTCGCGGTTACGCCGACAATGCGACGCCCATCCTCGCCGAGTAAGCTTCAGCCGGAGACGCCGAGCTTCTTCTGCAGGCTGGTCGAGGAGGTCGTGTACTGGAAAACGATGCGCTCGCCGGGGCTGATGATGCGCTTGGCGGCCTGCGCCATCAGCGCCACTTCGTGGAAGCCCGACAGGATCAGCTTCAGCTTGCCCGGATACCAGTTGATGTCGCCGACCGCGAAGATACCAGGCACCGATGTCTGGAACTTCTCGGTATCGACCGGAATAAGGTTCTCGTGAAGGTTGAGACCCCATTCCGCGATCGGTCCGAGCTTCATGGTCAGGCCGAAGAACGGCAGCATGCGCGTGCAAGGCACCTCGACATCGCCGTCCGGTCCCTTGATGGTGGCCGATGACAGTTGGCCGTCGGCACCGGTCAATCCGGTCACCTGCCCGACCTGGAATTCCAGCTGCCTCATTTCCTGCATGGCATACATCTTGTTGACGCTGTCGGGGGCGGCACGGAACTCGGGCCGCCGGTGCACCAGCGTCACGCTCTTTGCCACTGGCTGCAGGTTCAGCGTCCAGTCGAGTGCCGAGTCGCCGCCGCCGACGATAACGAGGTCATGGCCGCGAAAATCCTCCATCCGGCGCACCGAATAGAAGACACTCTTGCCTTCATAGGGCTCTATGCCGGGGATCGGCGGACGCTTGGGCTGGAAGGAGCCGCCGCCGGCGGCAATCACCACCACCTTGGCCTCGAACACCTCATTTTCGTCGGTGGTGACGCGAAAACTGCCGTCCTCCAGTTTTTCCAGGCTGGAAACCATTCGGTTGTAGCTGAAATCAGGCTTGAACGGCGCGATCTGCTCGAGCAATTTGTCGACCAGCCCCTGCGCCGAGATCGAAGGCCAGCCTGGAATGTCGTAGATCGGCTTTTCCGGATAGAGCTCCGCGCACTGGCCGCCCGGCCGATCCAGAATGTCGATCAGGTGGCACTTCATGTCGAACAGGCCGAGCTCGAACACGGCAAACAGGCCGACCGGCCCTGCCCCGACAATAAGCACGTCTGTCTTGGTGGTCTCGGTCATGCGATGTGCCTCGCTGCGAAGAGAGCAGGACACTGCATGACCAATGCTCCGCTGCCAAGCCGCAGCGGGAAAAATCAGTTGGCAAAGATCCTGCGCTTATCCCTGGCGGGCGGGCACGCGGACAACCAGGCCGTCAAGCGCATCGCGGACCTTGATCTGGCATGACAGGCGCGAGTTGGGCTGGACGTCGTAGGCGAAGTCCAGCATGTCCTCTTCCATCGCTTCCGGCTCGCCGACTTCAGCCGTCCAGGCTTCGTCGACATAGACGTGACAGGTGGCACAGGCGCAGGCACCGCCGCATTCGGCTTCGATCCCGGGCACGGCGTTGCGGATCGCGTTCTCCATGACCGTAGAGCCGTTCTCGGCGTCCATGTCGAAATGCGTGCCGTCATGGGCAATGAAAGTCAGCTTGGTCATTTGTCACCTGAAGGGAGTTCCAGCCGAGATAATCACTCCGGCTGACAAGTCAACTGCCGCATGAAAGCGCCGCCCGATGACGTTTTTCCGCAAATCGGGTTCGGCGCGGATTCAGCGGTTGATGGCGGCGATGAAATCGCGCACTTCGTCGATCAGCGTGCCAAGCCGCTTGAGCGTCTGGCCGTCTTCCGGCCGGTGCTCGATCTCGGTGGCGCAATCGGCAATGGCAAAGGCGCCGACGCCCCGTGCCGAACCCTTTAATCCATGGGCGAGCAGAAGCCGGTCCTTGATGTCGGCGTCGACTATTCTGTCGCGCACGGACAGCGCCTGCTGTACAAACAGCGCCAGCACCTCTTGCTCAAGGCTGCGGTCGCCCATCGTCTGGCGGGCAAGGTGTGCCAAATCGACCGGCCGTGACCGCCTTGGTCCGGATACGTCGCCCCCGGGCATTGAGAAGGCAATGCCGCTTTCGCCACGCATGAACTCGAACTCCGTTTCTTCGATTCGCCCAAAAACCTAGGCGAATCCAATGGACAACGGGTTAATGAATGGCCGGGAAAAATGTTGCCAAAGCGGCGCCCAAATCACAGTTCCGTTAACCTTATATTTAAAGTTTTACGTATCCCGCGGAATGCATGTTTTCTTTACCCCCCTGTGTCATTACGATACGAGGGGTCCATTTTCAGCCTCCTGCGCGGGGCAAGACAAACAGAATTATAAGCCCGCGGCAGCTAGTACAGGGTAGCGAAGGCATGGCAAAGAAACCAACGACGACGAGAACTCTCGACAGCGACGTGGCCAGGGAACTGGAAAAGGCGCTCGATCTCGACCTCAGCAACGAGATCGGCAGCGGCGACCTCGACATCGCGGCTTCGATGGAGGATCTGGAAGCTCAGATATCCCAGGCGGCCGACGAGCTGGCGCGCGAGGGACGCAATCATAAGCCGGAACAAAACCCGGAGCCTGTGGTCAATCAGAACCACGCCGCGAAACCCGCGCCCAAGGCCAAGCCTGCCGAATTGCGCCCCGTGGAACCGCGCAATGGCGCCCAGCCCGCGGGTTTCGCGCCGGCCAATGACGATCGCCAGAAGGACTACAAGACGCTTCTGCACAGCCTCAACAGGCGTGCCTCGAACACCATTTACTGGGTCGTCGCCTTCGTTTCGCTCGCCTGGTTCGCCGGCGCCGGCGGTTTGGCCAATCTGCTTTTCGGACCGAGCATCTGGAGAATCCGTACGCTCGACCAGTTCCTTGCCCGTCCGGAACTGATCGGCCTCGCTGTCGCGGCCATCGTGCCCGTCATCCTGTTCTGGGCCTTCGCCGCCATGATTCGCCGCGCCCAGGAAATGCGCATCGCCGCACAGTCCATGACCGAAGTGGCCTTCCGCCTGACCGAGCCGGAAAACCTTGCCCAGGATCGCGTCATGATGATCGGCCAGGCCGTTCGTCGCGAAGTCGCGGCCATGGGCGAAGGCATCGAACGCACACTTGCCCGCGCCGTCGAACTGGAAACGCTTGTCCACAGCGAAGTCAACCAGATCGAACGCTCCTATTCCGAGAATGAATCCCGCATCCGTTCGCTGGTCGACGGGCTCGGCAGCGAGCGCGAAGCCGTCGTCACCCATGCCGAGCGCGTCCGCGCCTCGATCACCGGCGCGCATGAGACGCTGAAGGACGAGATCGGCGCCGCCTCCGATATCATCCGCGACTCGATCCTGAATGCATCGACCAAATTGTCGATGACGATCACCAATTCCGGCGACACGCTGATCGATCGCATCAACGAAAGCTCGATGTCGATCTTCGATTCGGTCGAAGGCCGGCTCGATTCGATCACCGATCGGCTGTCGACCTCGGGCGAGGCCTTCGCCAGCCTTCTCGACACCCGCATTGCCAAGCTGACGGACACCACGGACGGCCTGACGCGGTCGTTGACCGATCTGCTCGACGATCGCACCACCGGCATGGTGTCGCTGCTCGGCGGCGCCGCGCGCACCCTCAATTCCGAATTCGAGGCCAGCCTCAACGGCATCGAGCGGACGCTCGCCGAACGCGGCCAGGCACTGATCAGCGAGTTCCAGACCCGCGCCGAGGCGCTCGACACCGGAACGCAGAAGCTCAATGCGGCACTCGAGGCCCGCGCCCGCCAGATCAACGAAACGCTGGTCGAGCGCGCCCGCGAAATCGCCCACACCTTTGCCGAGAGCAAGGACACGTTGTCGGCGATGATCGATCAGGGCAAGACCCAGATCGGCGCCGACATGGCCGACATCGTCACTTCGACCTCCTCTATGCTCGAAGCCCGCGCCAGCGACTTCGCCGGGCGCATGGAAGCCGCCCGCCACGTCGTGTCGCGTTCGTTCGACAGTGACATCCAGCGGCTCGCCGACGCCCGCGTCGGCATCGAGGAAGCCGTCGAGAACCACAGCAGGAAACTGTCAGAAAGCCGCGAACGCATGGCCACGGCCATGGAGGCCGACCTGGCGAAGTTCGCCGAGGGCCGCGCCGGCATCGATGCGGCGGTGACCAACCAGGTACAGAAGCTGGCCGAAGGCCGCAGCCTGATCTCGCGCGCTCTTGAAGAGGATCTGCGCAAGGTCAATGAATCGCGGGCGGCCATCGATGCATCGCTCGGCAGCCATCTCGAAAGGCTGGAAGAAGGCCGCAACAGGCTCTCCACTGCCTTGAACGAAGACTCCGGGAAACTGGTGCAAGCTCGTACGATCATTGATGAAATGGTCGCAGGTCATGTCGGAAAACTCGCCGAGGGCCGCAACATCCTGTCGCGCGCTTTGGAAGCCGATCTCGGCAAACTGTCCGACAGCCGCGCCGACATCGACGGTCTGGTCGCCGGTCAGGTGGAAAAGATCGCCGAAGGCCGCGCCGTGCTCGCCAAGGCGTTGGAAAACGACATCGTCGGCATCAAGAGCCTCATCGAAACCCATTCCGCCAAACTGGCAGAGGACCGCACACAGCTTTCCCATTCGCTCGACAATGATCTGTCCGGCATACGCGGCCTGATCGAAGGGCATTCAGGACGCCTCGCCGAAGACCGCAGCCTGCTGTCGCAGACCCTTGAAGCCGACCTTGCCAAGCTGGCCGAAAGCCGTTCGAGCATCGACGGTCTGGTCGCCGGTCAGGTCGAGAAGCTGGCCGAAGGCCGCGACATTCTCAAGCGCGCGCTGGAATCCGACCTGAACACGATCAAGGGCGTCATCTCAAGCCAGTCGGAAAAGCTGGCCGAGGATCGCGGGCAGCTTTCGCGGGTGCTGGAAACCGACCTGCAGAATGTGAACAGCGTCATCGCCGATCACATGAACAAGCTTGTCCAAGACCGCTCCGCCCTGTCCAGGGCACTTGAGGACGACCTCGCCAAGCTGGCCGACAGCCGCTCCAGCATCGACGGGCTCGTCGCCGGTCAGGTCGAGAAGCTTTCCGAGGGTCGCGACATCCTGCGGCGCGCTCTGGAATCCGACCTCAATGCGATCAAGGGAACCATTGCCGATCAGTCGCAGAAGCTGGTCGATGACCGGGCACAGTTCGCCCGGGCGCTCGAGGCTGATCTCGAAAGCGTCAACGGCTTGGTCAACAGCCATTCCGAAAGGCTCGTCCAGGATCGTTCAACGCTGTCGAAAGCGCTTGAAGCCGACCTCGAAAATGTCGGCGGCCTCGTCAACAGCCACGCGGAAAGGCTTGTCCAGGAACGCTCGACCCTGTCGAAGGCGCTCGAGGACGATCTCGCCAAGCTGGCCGAGAGCCGCTCCAGCATCGATGGCCTGGTCGCCGGCCAGGTCGAGAAGCTCGCCGAAGGCCGCGATGTTCTCAAGCGCGCGCTGGAAGCCGATCTCGCCAAGCTGGCCGAAAGCCGCTCCAGCATCGACGGTCTGGTCGCCGGCCAGGTCGAGAAACTGGCCGAGGGCCGCGACATTCTCAAACGCGCCCTCGAAGCTGACCTGCAGAAGCTTACCGAAAGCCGTGGCGATATCGACGACGTCATCGCCGGACATGTCGGCAAGCTGTCCGAGGGCCGTAATATGCTGGCCCGCGCACTGGAAGACGATCTGGGCAAGTTGGCCGAGGCCCGCAAGGACGTCGACCGGTCGCTGTCGGGTCACATCGACCAGATCGCCGCCAGAAGCACCGGCATTTCCGACGCGATCGCGGCGGATGTCGAAAAGATCGAGCAGGCGTTCAGCCGCCAGACGGGCATCATCGAGGAGCGCGCCGGCACCATGGAGCGTGCGCTCTCGACAGGCGTCGACAACGTCCGCGCCGTGCTCGAGAAGAGCGCCGTATTTGTCGCCGGCGCCCTGCGCGAGAAGGTGCTGGAAGTCACCAGCACCCTGCACGAGCAGGCCGGCGCCGCGTTCAGCGACGCCGACCGCAAGATCGCCGAGCGCGCCGAGCAGACCTCCGCCGCCCTGCTGGCGCGGGCCGAAGACATCGCCCGCACCTTCGAGGATGCAGACCGTCGCCTGCACGCCCGTGCGGAAGATACGTCGAGCGCCTTGCTTGCCCGTGCGGACGACACGTCCAGCTCGCTGCTGGCCCGCGCCCATGAAACCGCCGATCAACTGGCTGCTCGCGCAAGCGAGATCGCCGGCACCTTCGAAGCGGCGGACCAGAAGCTCGCCGCCCGCGCCCAGGAAACCGCCGATCAGCTGACCGCCCGGGCTCAGGACACCGCCGATCATCTGGCAGCTCGTGCAAGCGAGATTGCAGGCACGTTCGATGCCGCCGACCAGAAGCTGGTCGCCCGCGCCATCGAAACGGCCCAGTCGCTGGCCGCGCGCGCCGGCGACATCCTGCGCAACTTCGAAGGCGCCGACCAGCGGCTCGGCATGCGCATCGGCGAATCGGCCGAAGCGCTTGCCGCACGCGCATCGGACCTTGGCCGCATCTTCGATGCCGCCGACCAGCAGCTCGTCTCGCGCATCGCCGAAGGTTCGGAAGCGCTGTCGAGCCGTGCTTCGGAAATCGGCCGTATCTTCGACGACGCGGATCAGCGCCTGGTGTCGCGCATCGCCAGCAGCACCACCACGATCGGCGAGCATGCCGAGACCATCGTCGGTGCCTTTGCCGATACCGAGCAAAGGGTCGCCGAACGCGCCAGGCGGACCGGCCAGGACATGGCCGTGCACGCCCGCGAAATCGAGCAGGCGCTTGCCGGCGCCGACGAGCGGCTCGCCTCGAGCGCCGCGGCCGCGGCCGCCCGTGTCGAAGAGCAGGTCTCAGGCGTCGAGAACCGCCTCGCCTTCACAGCCGAGACGATGGGCCAGAAGCTCAACGAGCAGGTGTCGAATGCCGAGGCGCAACTCGTCTCGCGCGCCAATGTGATCGCCGAGACCTTCACCGCGGTCGGCCAGCATATCGGCCAGAGCACCAACGATGCCGCCAAGACGATCGGCGCCAACACCCGCGAACTCAACACCATGCTCGCCGCACGTTCGGCCGAAATGTCGAAGATCCTCGACGAAACCGCACGGCCCTTGGTCGAGCGTTTCGCCCAGGGCGGCTCGGACCTGCAAAAGAGCATGGAAGAGGTCACCGAACGCGCCACCGAGAAGCTGCGCACCGAGAATGCCGCGCTTGTCGACGCACTCGCGAACCGCACCGCCGAAACCTTGTCGGCGGTCGAGGGCGCCCGCTCGTCGCTGTCCGACAGCGTCGCCGATCTCATCGGCCGGATGACCAAGTCCAGTTCGCAGCTCGGCCAGCTGATCGAGCAGGCCGCGGTCAATCTCGGCCAGGTCGATGAACGCCTGAGCGGCAGCACGCAAAGCTTCGCCGCCACCACCGAGAAAGCCGCGCAGACCTTCGCCAGCTCGGCGCGACTGGTCGATTCGAACACGACAAGGCTGACGGAACTGTCGTCGTCCACCTTGCGCGAGGTGGCGTCGATCGCCACCAAGTTCGACGAACACAGCCGCCTGCTGTCCAGCGCTTCGGACCTGCTGAGCTCGGCCCAGAGCAATCTCGAACACACGCTCGAGAGGCAATCGTCGCTCGAAGACCTCGCCGTCGGCCTAGTCAAGAAGTCGGAAGATCTCGAAAGGGTCATGCGCTCGTTCGAAAATCTCGTCGGCCAGACGCTGCAGAATGCCGAAGGCAAGACGATGGAATCGGCCGACAAGATCCGCAATGCCATCACCGACGTCGTCGATTCGGCAACCAAGCGCTTTGCCGATGCGACCGAAGAGATGCGGCGCACCGCGGGCTCGATCAAGAGCGAACTCGACCTGACCCGGGCCGAGCTCAAGAAGGGCGTCATCGAAATGCCGGAAGAGGCAAAGGAATCGACCTCGGCCATCCGCCGCGCCGTTTCCGAGCAGATCAACGCCCTCAAGGAGCTTTCGGACATCGTGGCCAAGTCCGGCCGCGGCGGCGGTGACGGATCAGAACCACGCAACCTGCGCCCGGCGCCGCAAGCGCCGGCCGCACGCGCCGCCGAGCCGCCGCGCCGTGCACCGGCACCGCAGCCGGACCTGCGCACGCCTCAGGCGCCCTTGGGCGGCCCTGCATTGCGAGGCACGCTCGACCTTGAGCGTCCTGCCGAGGCGGCACCGCGTCCGCGCGGCGATGCCAGCGCCCGCACGCCTCAGGGCGGATGGGTGCGCGATCTGCTTACCGCGGCATCGAACGATGAGGACCTCAGGTCGGCAGCCCCTACGGCCCCCGTGGAAGCGCAGCGCGCTACCCCTGCCCAGCGCTCGCCCCTGCATGTCGTGGAATCGCTGAACTCGCTCTCCGTCGACATCGCGCGTGCCATCGACCACGATGCTTCGATCGAGCTGTGGAACCGCTACCGGCGTGGCGAGCGTGACGTCTTCACGCGGCGGCTCTACACGCTGAAGGGACAGCAGACGTTCGACGAGATTCGTCGCAAGTATCAGGCCGAGGCCGAGTTCCGCGCCGCCGTCGACCGCTACTGCGACGATTTCGAGAAGCTGCTCAAGGATGTCTCGCGCAACGACCGCGACAACATCATGGCGCAGACCTATCTGACGTCGGACACAGGCAAGGTCTACACCATGCTGGCCCATGCGAGCGGCCGCCTGCACTAAGACAGGAATTGAACAGGCGGGGCCATGGTCCCGCCTGTGACTGTGCTGAACCTCCGGCACGCGCCGAACCTGCCCGCAGCACGTTTGCAAGCCGATCGACGCGTTCGGGACTTGCCCAAGTCGGATTTCCGACGCACTGAAGTCCACCGACAATACCCGCTGCCCTGACGCTCGAAGGGTGTGATCGTGAAGACGGCAATCATATTCGACTGCGAGTTTCTTTGCCTGGAGGGCTCGCAACGCCGATTCTGGTGCGCGGCACACGACCCCGACCCGGTGATCGCGCAGATCGGCGCGGTCAGGCTTGGACTTGAAGGCGACTTCCCCCTGCTCGGCACACACAAGGCCTATATCAGACCGGTCGACCGGTTTGGTCAGAGATACGCCCTCGACCCGTTCTTCACCAAACTGACCGGCATCACCGAGGAAGATCTGGAGACCGAAGGCGTGGCGCTAGGAGATGCGCTCGCCGACGTCGATCGTTTTTCCGACGGGTCGCGATTCTGGTCCTGGGGCAAGGACGAATTGAACATGATCGCCATCAGTTGCTATGTCGCGGGCATTCAGCCTCCGGTCCCGGCCACCCGGTTTGACAATGCCGTCAAGCTGCTGATCGCGGCCGGAATGCCGATCGAGGATCTGGCGAGAACGCCGAGCAACAAGCTCGCCGATTACTACGGCGTCGAACACCCGCCATTGCAGGGGCACGACGCGCTCGGTGACGCGCTGTCCGTCACCTATACCCTGCAGTACCTGATGAAGACCGGAAAGCTCCGCCCGGAAATCTTCGACCGCTTGTAGGTAGAGAAGCCTGGGGGGATGAAGCTTTGTGGGATTCCGGCGCCCCCGCGCTCAGATCACCGAATCCGTCCAGCTCACGATCTGCCCGGCGGCGTCGCCGAACGCCTTATCGAGCGCGCTGACATAGGCAGGATTGCCGCTGCCCGAGACGGGTGCGGCTGCGGTGAAGCTCTTGGAGGCACGGACCTCGCCGTTGCGATCGTTCAGGATGCGCACGAACAGGTCGACCTCGGCATGCTCGCCGCCTTCGACGCGCACCTCGAAGGACCGGATTTCGACGATCACCTGATAGTCGATCGCCAGGCCCTCGCCCGGCTTGCCGACGCCGGCAAAGCTGCCCGAGCGCTGGAACGTCTCGGCCAGCCGCGCCTGCACGATCAGCGGCAGCCGGTCGGCCCATTGCGCGCCCTTGAGATACTGGATCGAGCGATCCGACGGCTTGATGACGATGTTCTGGCTGTCCAGCGCCTTGAGCGCCGACGGCTGCGCGATCAGGATCTGCCGGCGGCTGTGGCCATGCGCGTCGACCGAAGGCGCCGACAACTCGAACGTATCGAGCGGCGCGGGCTTGCCGCCCAACGCCGCGCAGCCGGCCAACGTCAAGGCAAGCAGTGCCGCAGCCGAAGTCAACCCGCCCGTTTTCACCCACACAGACTTCACGCGCGATCCCCGTTGTCCCCGGATCGTAAGATCGACCCGCTTTCGCGGCTCATGTTTCTGGGGCGCGCCGTCGCCGAAGTCAACGCCGCGCCCTGCCATCGAATTGCCGAACCTCGCCGTCGCCACCCGAAAGGATGCGCTGCGGATTGCGGCTGAGATCGGTCACCGCCTCTTCGATGCGGCTGATCGAACGGCGGCTGTCCTGCACCAAAGCCTCGACATTCGAAAGCCCCTGTCCCGAGAAGCGCGCCAGATTGTCGGTGATGACGCCAAGGCGGGCATTCAGCGTGTCGGCAACCTGCTTGAACGACTTCAGCGTGGCCCTGGCATCCGCCATCACGCCGTCGGCCTGGCCCGACCCGAGCAAGGTATCGACCTTGGCAAGAATGCCATCGACGCGCACCGAGGCATCGTTGAGCCGTTGCGCGAGCTGCTTTGCATCCTTGATCGTCTGGTCGATGTCGTCGGCCCGGTTGGCGAACTTGTGGGTAACCTCAGCGATGTCGGCGGCGGCCTTGTCGGCGCTCTCGCTGGCCTTTTGGATGTTGGCGAGCGCCGAGCGCACTTGTGCGGGATCGATACCGTCGAGCACGTTGTCGACCTTGGCCAGCGTGCCTTGCGTCCGTTTGGTAAAATCGTTGACCGACCCCAGGGCCGTATCGACGTTCTTGATCACGCCGTCGAGCTGTTTCGACGTCTCCTTGAGGTTACCGGTTACCGCGTCGACATTGGCGACGATGCTCTTGATCTTGTCCTTGTCGACGGCGTTGAGAAGGCCTTCGGCTGCTTTCAGCGTGCCGTCGAGTTTGCCGGAAACGCCTTTCAGCTCATCCGCCAGCGTGCTGGCGGCGGACAGGAACTTGTCGATGCCGTCCGAATTCTTGGCCAGCGCATCGGAGAAGGTCTGGACATTCTGGACGGTCTGCGTCAGCGGCCCGCGAACGTCCCTGGTGAAGCCTTCGAGCTCGGTCAGCACCTTGTCGGCGCGGGTGAAGATATTCTGCGCCGTCTGCAAGAGGTTGGTCACCGCCGACGGGTTGGCGACGATCTCGGCGACCTTGCCTTCCTTTTCCGCCTGGTCGAGGAGTTTCACTTCCTTGGGGTCGGCGCCCTTGAGCTCGATGTTGGCCTGCCCGGTCAGGCCGGCAAGCCCGATATCGGCTTGCGTCGATTTGGTGATCGGCGTCATGCGGTCGATCTCGGTATCGGCGATGGCAACCGTCGGATTGTCGACGTCGATATAGACGCGCTTGACGTCGCCGACCTTGACCCCGTTGAACAGCACGAAACTGCCGCGGCCAAGCCCGGACGCAGAGCCCGGAATGCGCACGCGCAGCAACGTCGTCTCGCCCTTGTCGCCGATGGCCGCCGTCCAGTAGACGAAGGCAAACGCCGCCAGGATCGCGGCCAGCGTGAAGATGCCGACAATGACATAGTTGGCTCTGGTTTCCATTGTCCCACTTATGGCTATGCGCGCGCCGCAAGATCAAGTTGCCGGGCGCGTTTTCCGCGGAAATAGGACTTTACCCACGGTTCCTCGCTCTTCAGCATGTCGCCGATGGTGCCTTCGACCAGCACTTTTTTCTTGCCGAGCACGGCCACCCGGTCGCAAGCGGTGAACAGCGTGTCGAGATCGTGCGTCACCATGTAGACGGTCAGATCCATCGTATCGCGCAGCTTGACCACCAGCTCGTCGAACTCCGCCGCGCTGATCGGATCGAGGCCCGATGTCGGCTCGTCGAGGAAGACGATGTCGGGATCGAGCGCGAGCGCCCGGGCCAGCGCGGCGCGCTTGATCATGCCGCCGGACAGTTCGGACGGGAATTTCTGCGCTGCATCGGGCGGCAGCCCGACCAGCTCGATCTTGAGCATCGCCAGTTCGTCCATCAGCTTTCGCGGCAGGTCGAGATATTCGCGCATCGGCACCTGGACGTTTTCCAGCACTGTCAGCGCCGAGAACAGCGCGCCGTGCTGGAACAGCACGCCAAGCCGCATGTCGATGCGCAGACGCTCGGCATCATCAGCTTTCTCGATATCGACGCCGAACAGCTTGATCGTACCCGACTGCTTGCGCGTCAGGCCGAGAATGGTGCGCAGCAGAACGGATTTACCAGCACCCGAGGCGCCGACAAATCCAAGGATTTCGCCGCGCCTTATGTCGAGCGACAGTCTGTCGAGGATAAGCTTGTCGGCGAAGGACACGCTGATGTCATGCGCGGATAGCACGATGTCGCCCTCACCCGCG
Organism: Mesorhizobium sp. M0227; assembly: GCF_040321855.1. Classification (NCBI taxonomy): domain Bacteria; kingdom Pseudomonadati; phylum Pseudomonadota; class Alphaproteobacteria; order Hyphomicrobiales; family Phyllobacteriaceae; genus Mesorhizobium; species Mesorhizobium sp. M0227. Next base: position 40,896 of record NZ_JAMYSJ010000024.1, read on the forward strand.
TCCTCAGCCAATGCGCCTGCCCTTTTCCTGTTTCGCAGCTTCATCTCAGAACTCGATCGCTGCGTAGAACATGGCGAAAAGTCCGTCGAGGATGATGACGACGAAGATCGACTTCACAACCGAAGCGGTAACATGCTGGCCGAGCGATTCGGCGCTGCCGCCGACCTTCATGCCTTCGACCGAGGCAATCGTGCCGATGATCATGGCCATGAACGGCGCCTTGATCAGGCCGGCAAAGATGGTGCTGAGATCGATGGCGACGCGCAGCCGGTCGATGAAGGCGGCGGGCGGGATGTCGGAATAGAGCCAGGCAGCCAGTATGCCGCCGCCGAGTGCGGCGAAATTGGCGATGATGGTCAGGCACGGCAAGGCGATGACCAGCGCCACGAGCCGCGGAAAGACCAGGACGCCGATCGGGTTGAGCCCGATGACCTTCAGCGCGTCGACCTCCTCGCGCATCTTCATCGAGCCGATCTCGGCGGTGATCGCACTGCCGGAGCGGCCGGCGATCATGATCGCCGTCATCAGCACGCCAAGCTCGCGCAGGATCAGCACGCCGACCAGATCGACGACGAAGATATCGGCGCCGAAATAGCTGAGCTGATAGGCGCCTTGCTGGGCAACGATGGCGCCGACGATCGCCGACATCAGCACCACCACCGGAATGGCGCCGACGCCCATGCGGTCGATCTGGTTGAAAATCGCCGCCGGGTTGACGGCATGGCCACGGCCGAGCTTCATCTGCGCGCCACGGATGGTGGCGCCGAGGATGTTCATCGAGGCGAGAAAATCGTCGCGCATCTCGTAGACCCGGCGGCCAACCGCCTCCAGCGCGCGAATGACGATGTTGGGCGGTCGCGCCGGGCCGGATACGGGTTCGCGCCGCACGGCCTCGCCGACAGCTTCGAGCAGGATCGAAGCGATCTCGCTCTGGCCTTGCATCTGGATCTCGACGCCCTTCTTCTCGAAGGCGCTGACCAGCCGGTCGATCAGCCAGGCGCCGGCGGTGTCCATCTTCTCGATCTTGGAAACATCGAGCGCCAAGGTTTTGAAGCCGCTTCGCTTTTCGATCTTGCGCATGTCGGCGTCGATGAGCGCGACGGTCCTTGTGGTCCAGATTCCGGAGAAAGCGCAGCCAAGAACGCCATCCTCCTCGCCGATCGCCACGCGCGGTTCGTGGTCAGCCTCCCCTGCGGTCGTGCCGCTTGCGTCGCGCTTGCCGATGGTCAACATGGCGTCCTGTTTAGCCTGACGGGTCTGACCTGTCGATTTGCCGACAACGGTTGTCGCATAGCAGGAGCAGAAAAATATGGCGCGTGTCATTTCGGTCGAGGCCGAGCGTTTTCCCATCGCCGGAACCTTCACCATTTCGCGCGGTTCCAAGACCGAAGCCGAGGTGATTTCCTGCACGATCGGCGACGGCGGCCACTTCGGCCGCGGCGAATGTGTCCCCTACAAGCGCTATGGCGAGACCATGGAGGGCGTGCGCGACGCCATCGAGGCCATGCGTGGCCGGATCGCCGGTGGCATCGGCCGGACCGCCTTGCTCGATGCGATGCCGGCCGGAGCCGCCCGCAACGCCATAGACTGCGCCCTGTGGGATCTGGAGGCAAAGCTCAGCGGAACCTCGGTAGCAGTCGCGATAGGTGCTCTTCCCTTGCAGGCGCTCGAAACCGCCTACACGCTGTCGCTGGGCGAGCCGGAGGCGATGGCGGCGCAGGCCCGCGCCAATGCCGCGCGGCCGCTACTCAAGGTCAAGATCGGCGGCGACAACGACATTGCCCGCATCCGCGCGGTCAGGCAGGCAGCGCCAGACAGCCGCATCATCCTCGACGCCAATGAGGGCTGGAGCGACGACAACATCGTTGCGAACCTCGCCTTTGCCGCCGAACAAGGCATCGCGCTGATCGAACAGCCGCTGCCGGCCGGTCGTGACGAGATCCTGCGCCATATCGCCCATCCCGTGCCGATCTGCGCCGATGAAAGCGTGCATGAGGCTGAGAATCTCGAAGCGCTTGTCGGTCTCTACGATGCCGTCAACATCAAGCTCGACAAGTCGGGAGGCCTGACTGCGGCACTGGTGCTGCGCGATCGCGCCCGCGAACTCGGTTTCGGCGTGATGGTCGGCTGCATGGTCGGCACGTCACTGGCGATGGCGCCAGCGGTGCTGCTTGCCCAGCATGCCGATTTCGTCGACCTCGACGGTCCGCTGCTGCTTGCCCGCGACCGGGTACCGGGCCTTATCTACCAGGGATCGCTGGTGTCACCGCCCGATGTGGCGCTGTGGGGCTGAGCGCGCAGCAAGCCCGATGAGCACCAGCCCGATCAAGGCGATCGGGATCATGGCAAAGAAGCCGTCCACGCCGAGACGGTCGTAGAGCGGGCCGGACGCCAGCGTCACCACCGCCATGAAGAAGCCGTTGGAGAAATAGGCAATGCCTTGCGCGGCACCTGTCCGCTCCTCGGAGACGGTTTCGCCGATCATCTTCTGCAGGCCGATCAGCCCAAGCGCCACCGAGACCGAGTGCAGCGACTGGACACCGAAGAAACCGGGAATGCCGAGGCCGAGCGGCCAGACCAGCGGAAAGGCGATCCAGCGCACGATGGAGCCAATCCCCGCCATCACCATGATCGACACGACGGAGAACCGGTCAAAAAAGCGGGTGAACATCATGAACATGCAGACTTCCGACACCACACCCCAAGCCCATAAGAGACCGACAACCGAATCACTGATGCCGATCGATTTCCAATAGATGGAGACGAAACCGTAGAGGAATGCGTGGCTGGCGGTGATGACGCCGACGCCGACGGAAAAATACAGGAAATACGGGTTGAGAAGCTTCGGCGCCGAATGCTGGATGTCGGCGGCCGACAGCGGTGAGGCGCGCCGCGGACGGCCTAGACGCGGCGCCAGCAGGCCGGCGGCAAGGGCCGCGGCAAACGCCGCCAGAATGACAACCGGAACGGCCTGCGAGCCGGTTGCCGACAGAATGAAGCCGCCGGCGACATTGGCGCAGAGATAGGAGATCGAGCCCCATTTGCGCATGCTTGTGTAGTTCGAATCGAAGCGGCGGACCCCCGAAAGCGCCAGCGAATCGGCGATCGGCGAATGCGGCGTCCAGACAATGGTCAGCGCCAATGAGACCGCCAGCACCATCGCATAGGTCGGCGGCAGGAAATAACCTGCCGACAAGAGCAGTGATGCAGCCATCAGCGCGACATAGACATCGGCGCGGTCCCTGGCACGGTCGGCCAGCGCGGTCAGTAACGGCGTCGTCACCACGCGCAGGAACATTGGCGCCGCCAGAATGACGGCGATCTGCTCGGCGTGAAAACCCTTGGCCTGCAGCCACAGTGGAAAATAAGGCAAATGCGTTCCGAGCGGCACGTACAGCGTCGCGAAGATCAGGCTCATGCGCAGTTCGAAATGGCGCGGCTTGACGAGTTGTTCGGGCGAGAGCTGCGGCAGGGCCATGAATCGATCCAATCGCGCTGTATTCGACCGGACGGCAACGCGTGTCGATCCCTTAACATGGACGAAAACCGGGCGAAACCGTTTGGACTAATCGATTGATCCCGCAGCTGAGACGAACTCCGGCCTATGCCGCCTGCCCTACCCGATCTTCGATGAGCAGCGGGATAAAGGGCTCGTCCAGCGACTCTGGCAGCACCTGCGCCCAGGTCAGGATTTCCATGCGGCCGTCAAAATGCTCGACCACGGCCGTACAACTTTCCACCCAGTCGCCGGTGTTGATGTACTGGACATCGCCAAAATTCTCGATGGCGGCATGATGGATGTGGCCGCAGATGACGCCGTCGACATGCGAGCGGCGCGCCTCGTCCGCTAGCATGGTCTGGAACGAGCCGATGAAGTTCACCGCCTTCTTGACGTTGTGCTTGGCCCAGGACGAAAACGACCAATACGGCAGGCCGAGCAGTTGCCGCAGCCGCGTCACCACGCGATTGACCAGCATGGCCGCGTCATAGGCGTGATCACCGAGATAGGCGAGCCAGCGCGCATTGTGGACCACGGTGTCGAACTGGTCGCCATGGATGACGAGCAGGCGCTTGCCGTCGGCGGTCTCGTGGATGGCGCTGTCGGCGACGACGATGCCGCCGAAATGCACGCCCTGGAACTGGCGGGCGAACTCGTCATGGTTGCCAGCGATGTAGGTGATGTTGGCGCCCTTGCGCGCCTTGCGCAGCAGTTTCTGCACGACGTCATTGTGGCTTTGCGGCCAATGCCAGCTCCGTCGCAGCCGCCAGCCGTCGACGATGTCGCCCACCAGATAGATGATATCGGCATCGTGATATCGAAGGAAATCGATCAGGAACTCGGCCTTGGCCGCCTTCGAGCCCAGATGGACGTCGGAAATGAACATGCTGCGGAAAGTGCGGGGCTCTTGGCCGGACATCGCGATTTCACCGTTGCTTTCGCGAGCCTATGCCCCGATTCATGCAACAACCGTATGACGGTTGCGATTGGTCCAGCCGAAGGACTAGCCTGCCGGCCAAATCACAGGAGAAATCGTCATGGATCTTGGTATCCGCGGAAAGAAGGCCATCGTCTGCGCTTCGAGCAAGGGACTTGGGCTCGGTTGCGCCATGGCGCTGGCCGAGGCCGGCTGCGATGTCGTGGTCAACGGGCGCAACGCCGAACTGGTGGCGAAAACCGCCGCTGAGTTGCGCGAGCGCTATGGCGTCACGGTGACGGAAGTCGTTGGCGACGTTTCGAAGCCGGAGGTGCAGAAGGCGCTGCTCGCGGCCTGTCCCGAGCCAGATATCCTCGTAAACAACAATGGCGGGCCGCCGCTTCGCGACTTCCGCACGCTTGATCGCGAAAAAATCCTCGAAGGCGTCACCCAGAATATGGTGACGCCGATCGAGCTGGTGCAGGCTGTCATCGACGGCATGGCCAAGCGCGGCTTCGGCCGTATCGTCAACATCACCTCGCTGTCGGTCTATGTGCCCATTCCCGGCCTCGACCTGTCGTCCGGCGCGCGCGCCGGCCTGACCTCGTTTCTTGCCGGCGTGGCCAGAACGGTTGTCGACCGCAACGTGACCATCAACAGTCTTTTGCCGGGCAAGCTCGACACCGACCGGCTGCGCGGCCCGCATGAAGCCGGCAGTGTCGAAAGCCCTGAGGCCGCAGCCGCGCGCAAGACCCGCATCAGCGCCGACGTTCCGGCCAAGCGGCTCGGTACGCCGGAGGAATTCGGCCAGATCTGCGCCTTCCTGTGCTCGGTCCATGCCGGCTATCTGACCGGGCAGAACATACCGGTCGATGGTGGTCTCTACGTCAGCGCATTCTGATCAACTTGTCCGTGAAACTGCAGGAATGGTCTGTCAGAAAATCAAGATAAGCGTCTGATTAATTGTGGCTTTCGACGCGCCACCGGGTAAAGCTCTCGGCGCGTCAATTAGCGTCGCGAAAAACCACGGCTGCATGCTAAAAGGGAATCTCCAGCCAGATTTCGAGGGAGCGGCCGCATGGAAGGCGAGAGCAAAAAGACGGCACGTTCGGACCTCGACGAAGCCGCCCTCTACTTCCACAAGCACCCAAGGCCGGGAAAACTCGAGATCCAGGCGACCAAGCCGCTCGGCAATCAGCGCGACCTGGCGCTCGCCTATTCGCCTGGCGTCGCCGCCCCGTGCCTGGAAATCCGCGACGATCCGGCGACCGCCGCCGACTATACCGCGCGCGCCAATCTTGTCGGCGTCGTCACCAACGGATCGGCCGTTCTCGGCCTCGGCAATATCGGCCCGCTGGCCTCCAAACCGGTCATGGAAGGCAAGGCCGTCCTGTTTAAGAAGTTTGCCGGCATCGATGTCTTCGACATAGAGATCGACGCGCCCGGTATCGAGCGCATGGTCGAGACGATCTCGGCCCTGGAGCCGACCTTCGGCGGCATCAACCTCGAGGACATCAAGGCGCCGGAATGTTTCGAGGTCGAGGAGCAGTTGAAGGCCCGCATGGCCATACCGGTCTTTCACGACGACCAGCACGGCACCGCCATCATTGTCGCCGCCGCCGTGCTCAACGGGCTGGAATTCGCCGGAAAAACCATATCGGACATCAAGATCGTCACCTCCGGCGCCGGGGCTGCCGCCCTTGCCTGTCTCAACCTGCTGGTCTCGCTCGGCGCCAAAGTCGAAAACATCTGGGTCACCGACCGTTTCGGCGTTGCCTACAAGGGCCGCACTGATGAGATGGATCGCTGGAAAGACCCTTATGTAAAGGACACCGAGGCGCGCACGCTGGCCGACGTCATATCGGGCGCCGATGTCTTCCTCGGCTTGTCGGCGGCAGGCGTGCTGAAGCCGGAACTGCTTGAGCACATGGCGCCAAAACCGCTGATCCTGGCGCTGGCCAACCCCAATCCCGAGATCATGCCGGAAACGGCGCGTGCGGCGCGTCCCGATGCGATGATCTGCACAGGCAGGTCTGATTTTCCCAATCAGGTCAACAACGTACTTTGTTTTCCTTACATATTTCGCGGCGCGCTCGACTGTGGTGCCAGCGCTATCAACGAGGAGATGAAGATGGCGGCGGTGCGGGCGATCGCAGCGCTAGCACGCGAAGAGCCATCCGATGTCGCGGCACGCGCCTATTCCGGCGAGACGCCGATCTTCGGCCCTGAATTCCTGATCCCTTCGCCCTTCGATCCGCGCCTGATCCTGCGCATAGCGCCCGCGGTCGCCAAGGCAGCCTGCGACACCGGTGTCGCGACGCGGCCGATCACCGACTTCGCCGCCTATATCGACAAGCTGAACCGCTTCGTCTTCCGCTCCGGCCTGGTGATGAAGCCGGTGTTCTCCTCCGCCAAGGCATCGAGCGCCAAGCGCGTCATCTATGCCGACGGCGAGGATGAGCGCGTGTTGCGCGCCGCCCAGGTGGTGCTCGAGGAAGGCATCGCCGAGCCGATCCTGATCGGCCGCCCGCACGTCATCGAGGTGCGCCTGAAGCGCTACGGCTTGCGCATCAAGCCCGGTGTCGATTTCGGCCTGATCAACCCGGAAGACGATCCGCGCTACCGCCATTATGTCGACCTTTTGATCGAACTCGCCGGCCGGCGTGGCGTGACGACGGAGGCCGCGCGCACCATGGTGCGCACCGACAACACGGTAATCGCAGCGCTTGCGCTGAAGCGCGGCGATGCCGATGCCATGGTCTGCGGCCTCGAAGGCCGCTTCGAGCGGCATCTGCGCAACGTCACCTTGATCATCGGCCCCCGCGCCGGCATCAAGGACCACGACCTGTCGACGCTTTCCATGCTGATCTCGCAGCGCGGCATCATCTTCCTGACCGACACCCACGTCTCCGTCGACCCGACGGCGGAAGAAATCGCCGAAATGACCGTGCTGGCGGCGGAAGAAATCCAGCGCTTCGGCATCGAGCCTAAGGCAGCGCTCTTGTCGCATTCCGATTTCGGCTCGCGCGATTCGCCCAGTGCCCTGAAGATGCGGCAAGCAGCGGCGATCCTGGCGCGCATCGCGCCTGACCTTGAATGCGATGGCGAGATGCATGCGGACACTGCTCTGTCGGAGCACCTGCGCCAGCGCGTGTATCCCCATTCGAGGCTGAAGGGCGAAGCCAATTTGCTGGTGTTCCCCAACCTCGATTCGGCCAACATCACGCTGACGGCGCTCAGAACCATGACGGATGCGCTACACGTCGGGCCGATCCTGCTCGGCACCGACATGCCGGCGCATATATTGACGCCGTCCGTCACCTCGCGCGGCGTCGTCAACATGACGGCGCTTGCCGTGGTCGAAGCCGCCCACAAGGCACAGGCGGTCGTCAATCTGGGCTGAACACGGATTTCGCGGTAAACTGCAGTTAACCGCGAACACGGTAGCCTTGCGGGGCTAACAGTCGGGATTTGGCAGGCGGAGTTTGGGCGGATGGCAAGCGGAGGGTGGAAGCAGGCGCATGCTGCCGTGCTGCTTGGCCTCCTGTTGTCTGCAACCTGGGGGGTGGCCGAGCCACAGGCTGCTTCGCGGGTCTGCCGCCAGCTGGAAGCCGATCTTGCCGCGTCCTCGCGCGGCGGCGGTGGCGGTCCGGCGCTGATCCGGAAATACGATTCCGCAATTGCCAGGCAGCATGAACAGATTTCGAAGGCTCGCAGCCAGGCGAGCCGGGCCGGGTGCGGTTTTTCGCTGTTTGGTCGCAACCTCAATCAATGCGCCGGACTCAACGCCACGATCGACCGCATGAATGCCAATCTCGACGCCTTGCAGAACAAGCGCGAGCGGCTGGCCGGCGGCGGCTCTCGCCGCGACCGCGGACGCATCCTGGCGGCGCTTGACGCCAATGGCTGCCGCGACGACATCGTAGCGCCTCGGCGGACGCCTTTGCAGGAAGCCAACCGCGACGGCGGCAGCGCAAACCTGTTCAATCAGCTTTTTGGCGGCAACAGCCAGCAACTCGATATGCTTGATGAGCCTAGCCCGCCCGACGATCCAGGCGAGGAGCGCAATGTCCGCCGGGTGCTCAACCAGCCCGGCATACCCGATTTTCCGAGCGTCGGCGGTGAGTTCCACACCTCCTGTGTGCGCACCTGCGACGGCTACTTCTTCCCGATGTCGAACTCAGCCTCGGCTGGCGATTTCGAACGTGACCAGAAGAATTGCGAATCGAGCTGCCCCGGCACCGAAATGCAGGTTTTCTACTCGCGCGGCATGGGCGACGATTCGGCCTCGATGACGTCATCTATCACCGGCCGGCCCTACAGTGAATTGCCGACCGCCTATCTCTACAAGCAGCCCGATATGTCGCGGCCGCCGGCTTGCGGCTGCAACGCCGCCGCGCAGGGTTTTCAGATCATCGCCGGCAACCCGCCGAATCCGGAACAGTTGCAACCCGAGACGGACTCCGCACCGTTCATTCCGGTGCCGATCTCCAAACCGGATCCAGGTGCCGATCCCGAAACGCTGGCCAATCAGGAAGGCGGGCTCGACCGCGAGACGATCAAGCGGGTTTCCGCCAAGCCGGTGACGTCGCCGATATCAGCCTTGCCGCCGGAACAGCGGAAGGTCAGGGTCGTCGGGCCAACGTTCCTTCCCGACCCATCAGCGGCAATAGATCTGCAAGCTCCGGCCCCGAAGGCAGTCCGGTAAGGGCTGTTCTGAGCGGCATGAACAACGCCTTGCCCTTGCGGCCGGTCGCTTCCCTGATCTTGCCCGTCCAGTCCTTCCAGATCGTCGCGGTCCAGGGTTCCTCCGGCAACAGGTCGAACGCCTGTCGAAGAAAGTCGCGGTCCTCATCGGAAAATTCCGGCGTCTCCTGAGGCCCTTCGCGCAGGATGCGCCACCAATTGACCGCATCGGCCAGCCTGTCGAGATTGCCGCGCACCGCCAGCCAGAACGGTTCGGCCTGATCGCCGGAGACGCCGAGCACGATCAGACGGTCTTGTGCCTCGGCGAACGGCATATGGTGCAGCAGCGACCGGTTGAGCACGAACAGCTCGTCAGGATCGAACTTGGCGGCGGATTTCGATGTCGCCGCCGGATCGAAGCGTTCGGCGAGTTCGCCCATCGTCGGCACCGCCGCGACATTCTCCGAAGTGCCGACCAGCACGGCCAATGATGCGACGGCCATCGGCTCGATGCCGTCCTCGCGCAGGCTCTCGATGGAGAGTGCGCCGGTGCGCTTCGACAAGCCCTCGCCCGATGCGGTGGTCAGGAGATTATGGTGGCCGAACACCGGCGGCTCGGCAGCCAGCGCCTGGAACAGGGCGATCTGCACGCCGGTGTTGGTGACGTGGTCGTCGCCGCGGATGATATGACTGACGCCCATCTCGATGTCGTCGACGACAGAAGGCAGAGTGTAGAGATAGGTGCCGTCCTCGCGTATCAGGACCGGATCGGAAAGCGAAGCGAGATCGACGGTTTCCTCGCCGCGCACCAGGTCGTTCCAGTGGATTTCGGTGCGTTCCGGCTGTTGTGGATCGCCTGAGAAATTGGGGAGGAGAAACCGCCAGTGCGGCTGGCGGCCATCGGCCTGGTATTCGGCGATCTGCTCGTGCGTCAGGGTCAACGCCTCGCGGCCATAGACCGGCGGCAGGCCGCGCGTGCGGCGCACCTTGCGCCTGAGATCGAGTTCCTCCGGCGTTTCGTAGCAGGCATAGAGAACGCCTGCCGTCTTCAGCCTCTCGACCGCCGCGTCATAGACTTCGAAGCGCCGCGACTGGTACTCGGTGGCGTCGGGAAAAATGCCCAGCCAATGCAGGTCGTAGAGGACGGCGTCGGAAAACTCCTGCTTCGAGCGCGCAATGTCGGTGTCGTCGAAGCGCTGGATGAATCGGCCCTTGTTGTTCATGGCGAACAGCCAGTTGAACAGGGCCGTGCGCGCATTGCCGATATGAATGCGGCCGGTCGGCGACGGGGCGAAACGAACGGTAACTGTCATGAACGGGGCGTACCGGATGCTTTTGTGGTTGACAAGACGCGCCCCCGCGTTGCCCGGCAGACATAGAACATGGCGGCTGGAATGAAAAGACCGGGCGGTGGACGCCTCAGGAGGCGCGCAGTCCGGAGGCGGCCTTTGTGACCCAAGCGTAGCCAGCCGCTGGGGCCGACGACCGGTTGAAGGCGATCAGCGGCCGAAATCATCGGAACTGAGGCGGGTCCAGCGGTCGCCCACCAATCCACCGATAAAAATGTCGCCGGAGCGGACCGCTTCCGTGACCTCGGCGATGCGCGAGCGGACCATCGTTCCCCCGGCATAGCGGAAGAAGACATTCTTGTAGCCAAAGAGTTGGGGGATGAATTTGGTTTGCGTCTGTCCGGTGATGCCGACGCAGCCCATCTCCCATGCGGCGGCGACAAGCGCATCCAGTGTCGCGCCCCAGTGCGATCCGAATGCCTGGATTTGCAACAGGTTCGCCATGTCGCCGGCTTGACCGTAGAAGGCATAACAACCGAGCATTTTGCCCGTTTCGTCGTAGATCCCACCGAAATGAAGGGGGCCGTCGGCCCGCTTCTCGGCCGCCAGCGCAAGCAGTCGTGGCAGTTCCCCATCCTTCCAACTCGGCCGAAGAGCGTAACCAGACAGGAGAGTCGGCAGCTTCTCGGCAAATTGCACGGCATCGATCGGCTCACGGTGGGTGCGATGTGACGATGAATGGAGGACGGGGGGCTCGAACCTTTTCTTCGCGAGAGCATCGAATGCTCTCGCGCATGGATCGAGTACAAGGCGAGGCAGGCCAGGCCATTTACGGTGCAGTGCGGAGGCGGCCATCGCCGCCGGCCGGAAAACATATGTCCATCCCAGACAATGCACCGGCAGGAGTTGATACTTCATCGGACGCGCGAAGGCCAAGGATGTCCGGTTGGCCGAATCGGTCAGTTGCAGATCGAATTCGCCTTGATGCAAGGCACGCAGCAATTGGGGTCCGGCCGAGCCGTCATCGGTGCCGGGGTCGGCCATGAGCGGCCCGATGATCGCCGCATTCAATGCCGCTCCATTGAGCTCGTAGCGGGCTCTCAGAACGCCGAGGAATCCACCCAGGCGACCCTGCCGGTTGATCTGGACAAGAGCGTTGCTTTCACCGGAGTGGCCGGCAGGGTCGAGATAAATCTCTCTCATATACGCGGCCGTCTCGGCGATTGCGCGATCGAGGAGGTGACGCCGCCGCCGGCGAAACTTCGTCAGGAAGAGTGCGGCGACGCGCTCGAGATCTTCGGCAGCGAGCGGACGAACCGAGCCATGCTGAGATTCCAGCACTGACGGCGCAGCCAACTTTTCCTCGGCATTCGCAGAAAGATGCATCGTGAAGAACGTCCGTAGGTTGCTCTCCATCGGATATATATCAACCAATGGTAGAAACAACGTATCTCGGTCAGTATGATGAACAGAGGTCTCAAGACTTACTATCCGGACAGGACTTCACAGGCAAATCAAGTCGGCCAGGGTTGTGTGCGTCAAGTTCTGCAAAATGGGCGATCATGAAGCTGGTCATGCGACCCTGCGATCGCATGCCCTGGTCCAGCCCGCTGGGCTGACCGTGCCGGACAGAGGCGGCCTCCGGCCGAAGCTGGAGGCCGCCTCTGGTCAGCTCACAAGTCCCTTGGTCAGTTCCAATGCCTGGCGCTCGAACAGGCGGCGGTAGATGCCGCCTGTCAGCCGGATCAGTTCGTCATGCGAGCCTTCCTCGACAATGTTGCCGCGATCGAAGACCAGCAGCCGGTCCAGCGCCCGCACCGTCGAAAGCCGGTGCGCGATGACCAGCGTCGTGCGGCCGACCATCAGCCGCTCCATCGCCTGCTGAATCAGAACCTCCGATTCCGAATCGAGGCTCGATGTCGCCTCGTCGAGGATCAGGATGCGAGCATCGGCAAGAAAGGCGCGCGCGATCGCCACGCGCTGACGTTCGCCGCCCGACAGTTTCACGCCGCGTTCGCCGACCAGCGTGCCGTAGCCCTTCGGCAGGTTGGTGATGAAGTCATGCGCACTCGCCAGCTTCGCGGCATGCTCGATCTCCTCCTGCGTCGCACTCGGCCTGGCATAGGCGATGTTTTCGGCCAGCGACCGGTGGAACAGGATCGGCTCCTGCTGGACGATGGCGATCTGCCCGCGCAGCGATGCTTGCGCCACCTGGGAGATGTCCTGGCCGTCGACCAGGATTTTCCCCGCATTCACATCATAGAGCCGCTGGATAAGCTTGACGAAGGTCGTCTTGCCCGACCCGGAATGGCCGACCAGCCCGACGCGCTCACCCGGCGCGATGTCGACCGAAAAGTCGCGGTAAAGCGCCGATCGGTGATGGCCATAGTGAAAGGTGACGTTGTCAAAGCTGATCCGTCCTTCGGTGATCCGGATCGGCTTGGCACCGGGCCGGTCCTCGATGCCGAGCGGTTCGGACTGGAAATCGACCAGCTCTTCCATATCGTTGATGGAGCGCTGCAGATTGCGGATATGCGTGCCGATATCCCTGAGATAGCCCTGCAGCACGAAGAGCGAGGTCAGCACGAAGGCAACATCGCCGGCGCTCGCCTGCCCCCACGACCACAGCATCAGCGCCAGGCCGATCACCGCGGCGCGCATGACCAGCAGCAGCACCCCTTGCGTGGTGCCGTTGATGGTACCGCGCACCCAGGTGCGCCGTGTGCGCGCACGCCATTTGGCGACGACCTTGGCCAGTCGGCGTTCTTCGCGCTCCTCGGCGCCAAAGCCCTTGACGACGGCGTTGCAGCTGACCGCGTCGGCCAGCGAGCCGCCGAGGCGGGTATCCCAGGTGTTGGCGAGCCTTGCCGCCGGGGCGACATAACCAAGTGACAGCAGCGCCGTCACCGTGATGAACAGCACCGAACCGGCAGCAACGACCGCCCCCATCAACGGCCAGAACCAGCCGAGCAGCAACGTCGAGCCGACCAGCATGACGATCGACGGCAGCAGCGCGATGAGGATGGTGTCGTTGAGCAGGTCGAGCGCCCACATGCCGCGCGTCACCTTGCGGACGGTCGAGCCGGCAAAGCTGTTGGCATGCCAGTCGGTGGAAAAGCGCTGGACGCGATGGAAAGCATCGGCGGCGATGTCGGCCATCATCTTCAACGTCAGCTCGACGATCCCCATGAACGCCAGGTTGCGCAAGACAACGCCGGCCAGCGCCAGCGCCATCAGCATCGAGAACGCCATCAGCGCGGCATTCCAGGCAATCGCGTCGGCGCCGGCGCTGCTGGCGACGGCGTCGACCAGCCGGCCGGAATAGAGCGGCGTCAGCACATCGGCCAGTGTCGACAGCAGGAAGCTGCCCATGATGAGCGAAAGCCGCCACGGCTGGCGCCGCCAATGGGTAAGCGTGAAGCCAAGAACGCTGCGAAAGGCGCTCGCGCGCAAATCGATCTTAAAACGAGCCATGATGTCATTCGGGCACAAACGAGCCCGATCCCGGTAGGTCGAAAATTGAAGAAGCCGCGCAAGGGGCCAATGAGTGCCCGGAAAGCGGAGTGGCATATTTGGCGTCTCGCCCATAATCGGGCGGCGACCGGCATCGGCATAAGCCTGTGCTCGATCCGGCATCAGCACGAAGGGCAAACCTTCGCTGAGCGCCGGATGAGACCTAGGCTTCGCGGCCTCGCATTACCATGTGAAATACTGCCATTCGGACCTCCCGCAAGACAATTGCGGAGGGGTCCTTATAGAGACGCTCCGATGCATCGCCAAGACGGGCTGACGCCAAAAGCGTATCTGGTCCAACCACTGCGATTATTTTGCAACAATGGCGGGCAAGCCGCGCCTCATTCAGAAACGCGATCGAAGCGCATGTAGCGGCCATCGGTTGATGGCTTGAACCCGAGCTTTTCATACATGCCATGGGCATCGCTGGTCGACAGGCTCCAATGGAAAACGGTCCTGACCTCCGGATGGTCGATCAGGGCCTGGACGAGCCGGCTGCCTATGCCCTGCCCGCGGTTCTCCGGCCAGACGATGATATCGGCGAGATAGGCGAATACCGTGCGGTCGGTGATCGCGCGGCCGAAGCCGACTTGCTTGCCATCGACATAGGCACCGACGCACAGTGAATTGGCAAAGGCGCGGCGATGGACTTCGTCAGTGCGTCCGGCGCCCCAATAGCTTGCCATCAACAGGTCCGATGTCGCACGGAAATCGATCCGTGACATGTCGAAGCTGATTTCACAATCGGGCATGGCTGTCTCCGGCCGCACCGCCGCGCGCTTTCGGTACTTAGCTGCGATCCCTGAAACGATTGGTGATGGGATAGCGGCGGTCGCGGCCAAAATTCTTTTTGGTGATCTTCACGCCCGGCGCCGCCTGCCGTCGCTTGTATTCTGCGATGTAGAGCAGGTGCTCGATGCGCGTCGCTGTCGCCCGGTCATGGCCGCGCGCGACGATATCGTCGACACCCATCTCGTTCTCAACCAGGCATTCGAGAATATCGTCCAGCACCGGATAGGGCGGCAGCGAATCCTGGTCGGTCTGGTTCTCGCGCAATTCCGCCGATGGCGCCTTGTCGATGATGTTTTTCGGGATCACCTCGCCCGAGGGGCCAAGCGCGCCCGGCGGCACGTGGCTGTTGCGCCAGCGCGACAGCGCGTAGACCTGCATCTTGTAGAGATCCTTGATCGGATTGAAGCCGCCATTCATGTCGCCATAGAGCGTAGCGTAGCCGACCGACATCTCGCTCTTGTTGCCGGTGGTGACGACCATCGAGCCGAACTTGTTGGAGATCGCCATCAGGATGGTGCCGCGCGCGCGGCTCTGCAGATTCTCTTCGGTGATGCCTTCCTTGGTGCCTTCGAACATCTGCGTCAGCGCGTGCAGAAACCCTTCGACCGGCTCGAAGATCGGCACGATGTCGTAGCGGCAGCCGAGCGCCCGGGCGCAATCCTCGGCATCTTTCAGCGAGTCCTTCGAGGTGTAGCGGTAGGGCATCATCACCGCGCGCAGGCGTTCCTCGCCGAGCGCATCGACGGCGAGCGCCGCGCAGATCGCCGAATCGATGCCGCCGGACAGACCAAGCACCACATTCTTGAAGCCGTTCTTGTTGACGTAGTCCCGCAGGCCTAGCATGCAGGCGCGATAGTCGGCCTCCTCCCGGTCCGGAATTTTCGACATCGGCCCTTCGGAACAGACCCAGTGATCGCCCTGGCGTTTCCATGTAGTGACGTCGACCGCTTCCTCGAACTGGCTCATCTGGAAGGCAAGCGTCTTGTCGGCGCCAATGGCAAACGAGGCGCCGTCGAAGATCAGCTCGTCCTGGCCGCCAAGCTGGTTGGCATAGATCATCGGCAGCCCGCATTCGATGACCTGGCGGATGACGACCTGGTGGCGGACATCGATCTTGGCGCGGTAGTAGGGCGAGCCGTTCGGCACCAGCAGGATTTCCGCCCCGCTTTCGGCCAGCGACTCGCAGATATCGACATCGCCCCAGATGTCCTCGCAGATCGGAACTCCGATGCGCACGCCGCGGAAATTGACCGGCCCCTGGATCTCGGGTCCGGCCTGGAAGACGCGCTTCTCGTCGAACTCGCCGTAGTTAGGCAGATCGAGCTTGTAACGTTCCGCGATGATCTTGCCGCCATCGGCGAAGACGATCGAATTGTGCGTGCCGCTCTTGCGCTTCAACGGCGTGCCGATGATGACGCCGGGACCTCCATCCGCGGTGTCGGCGGCAAAATCCTGTGCCGCCTTTTCGCAGGCTTTCAAAAAGGCCGGCTTCAGCACCAGATCCTCCGGCGGATAGCCGGCGAGGAAAAGCTCGGTATAGAGCACGAGATCGGCGCCTTGACGTGCGGCATCCGCCCTCGCCTCGCGGGCCTTGGCGAGATTGCCTGATATGTCGCCGACAGTCGGATTGAGCTGGGCGACGGCGATGCGCAGGATGTCGAGCTTCTTGGTCATGCCTGCTGACTTAGCGCGGCAAAATTGCCCGGGCAATGGCGTTCGTTTGGACCAATTCGGACCGATTGACATACGTCAACCGTGTACGGACCGATCAACGTACTTCAATCGTGGCGATACGACCAGGTATCAGTCGTCGCCCATATATTCGCGCAGCGCTTGCGGCGAATGGTTCTCGCCGATCGACATCGCCAGGATGCGTGAAATATGCCGGCGCGGCAGATGCGTCTCCGCTGCCCATTGGTTGATTTGCCTCTGGATCTTGTCCAGGTCCTTCTTCGAAGTCGGGCTTTCGGCGATGTCTAGGCCGGCGTCGCGCAACGCCGCGGCCATATCGCCCGAGATGACGAACGCATCCCAACCCAGCCAGCGCAGGAAATACTGGCCCGTATTGCCGCCCAGCCGGCTGCCATGCTTGCCGAGCCAGGCCATCAGCCCGACCTGGTCGTCAGCCGGCCAGTTGGCGAGGAATTGGCCGAAACCGCCATATTCCTTCGACACGCGCTCGACGAAGGCAGCGTTGTCGCGCACGGATCTGATCTTCTGCGGGTTGCGCACGATGCGCTGGTCGGCCGTCAGATCGTGCCAGAAATCATCGGGCTGGAACAACAGCCGCTTCGGCTCGAAGCGCAGGAACGCCTCTTCGAAGCCTGGCCATTTCTGCTCGATGACCCGCCAGACGAAACCAGCGGCGAAGACGCGTTCGGCCATAACAGAGAGAATGCGGTCATCGGCGATGTCAGCCACGGCGGCATTGTCAGGCGCCGGACCCAGCAGCGACGTCAGTTCCTCTTCGCCGCCCTTGCGTTTTGCGGCGCGTGCGCGAATTTTCTTGAAATCGGCCATTGGTCCCTCGGCAACTGGAATCAATCTAACACTTCCCGTGTGAGCCGGCAGCCTCTACCTCTTACGGCAAGCCAAAGACCCTGGAGATGGCCATGAACAAGACGATCGACGACCTGGCGAACCGCTGGCTCAAGCGGCGGCCGGACGGCCTCAGCCAACTCGAAAGCCGGGTGCTGCAATCGACGCTCGAACGCACCACCATCTCGCGGGACACCAACAAGGCTGTTGCCTTCCACCAGACCTTCGGCGACCGGCTTGCCGATACGATCGCCCGCATCGGCGGCTCATGGTCCTTCATCCTGACCTTTCTCGCCTTTCTGATCCTGTGGACATCAGGCAATGTGTGGCTGCTGTCACGCGACGCCTTCGATCCCTACCCGTTCATCTTCCTGAACCTCGTTCTATCGATGGTCGCCGCCTTGCAGGCGCCGGTGATCATGATGGCGCAGAACCGCCAGACCGAACGCGACCGCATCGACGCCGCCCACGATTACGAGGTCAACCTGAAAGCCGAGATCGAGATCATGGCGCTGCATGAAAAGCTGGATGAACTGCGCCACGGCCAGATTCTCGGTATGCGCGACGAGATCGTGCAGCTGACCGAAATGGTCAAGCGGATCGACGAAAGGCTGTCTTCGCAGCAGTCGGCTTCATGACCGACGCAATCCATCATTTCATCGAACAATACGGGCTGCTCGCGGTCTTTATCGGTTGCGTCGCGGAGGGCGAAAGTGCCGCCATCCTTGGCGGCTTCTTCGCCCACCAGCAGGTCTTCGTCCTGTGGCACGCGGTTCTTGCGGCCGCGCTCGGCGCCTTCGTCGGCGATACTTTCTTCTTCATCCTCGGACGAAGCTTCGCCGACCATCCCTATGTCGTCAGATTGCGCAAACGGCCCGGCTTCCGCCGCGCCTTTCGGCTGCTCAACACCCATCCCGACATTTTCGTGCTGTCCAACCGCTATATCTACGGCATGCGCCTCGTCGGCGGCATTGCAGCCGGGCTTTCCAACATTGCCGCGCCGCGCTTCGTCATCCTCAACGCGCTTTCATCGGCGGTCTGGGCGGTACTGTTCGGCACGATCGGTTATGTCTTTGGACTGGGAGCCGAGCACGTCATCGGCCAGGCGTTGATGCATCACGAACGGTTGCTGATCGGGCTTGGCATCGGCCTGACCGTGGCCGTTCTGGCATGGCTCGTCGCCCGTCACATCGCCAGGAAGGAACGCGCCAGGGAGGACTGATCGTCAATCCACGCCGAGCGCCTAATCCCCCCGATCGAGGATCAGCGGGATGATCAGGTCTTCCTCGTCGGCAAGATGCCTTGTCAGCATGGCGATCAGCCGGCTGTTTTCGTCGGCATAGGCGTCGGCGGCAAAGCGCTGTCTGTCTTCGTTTTCCTGAAGCGTCTTGATGAACGCATTGGCCGCCTCGGCATTGCGCTCCAGCCCTTCATGAATGGTGTGATGGTCGGCATCGAGAATCTCGAAGCCGCGCTTCAAACGGGGCTCGGCCTTGGCGAAGACCGGAAAATATTGATAATCCTCGACATTGTGGTGACCGTCGAGATGCCCAAGAAAATGATCGAGGCGCGGCGCGAACCAGCGCGCGAAATCAGGCGCCGTCAGCCGTCCCTCACGGTAGTCCCCAATACCGTTGGCCAGCATGCCGCCAAGTTCGCGGAACATGTCGTGCCGCTGCAGCCACATATTGGCGATGCCATGGATGTTGGCATGGTCCTGCCAGTTTTCACGCGGGTATTTTTCGACGAGCCAGCGCAGATCGTCTGGCAGGCCAGCACGCTCAAGAAGCAGAAAGCTCGTGGCTTCGGACATGACAGTCTCCTTTGGTGACTGGCATGTAGGCATCGAAAGGCTAGATCGGTAGTCCCGTAATCCGCTCGATAATCGCGATACCCCAGACGCCGGCGACGATGAGCACCGAAATCAGCACCGCCAGCGAACCGCAATCCTTGGCCAACTGGATATCGACATTGAACTCGCGGCTGAAAGCGTCGCATGCCGCCTCGATGCCGGTGTTCAGCACTTCGACCATGATCAAGAGCAGCACGGCGCCGATCAGCAAAGCATAACCGCGCCACGAGATCGAAACGAACCAGCCGAGCGGCAAGGCAAGCGCCAGCAGCATCAGCTCCTGCTGGAAAGCCTTCTCGCTGGTGGCCAGCTTGCGAAACGCCCGCACCGAATTGAAATAAGCATCGATCAGCCGCTGCATGCCAAACCCCTTTGCGAATCACCGGCACGGGATAATGCAATGGCTGGCCAGATCAATGGAATAAGGTGACTTGTCCAAGATTCATTCAGCAACCGGTATGGACGGTGTCGACTTTTCAAACTGCGGCAGCCCGTCGTCGATCGAATAGTAGTCACCCTTGTCACCGACGAAGATATGGCATTCCCCCTCAAGACCTGTCGGCTTGTCGAACGATCCCGCCATGACTGAAACGTAGTCCTGGTCTCGCGGCTTCCAGAACAGCACCGATCCGCATGCCTTGCAGAACCCACGCCTGGCGAAGGTAGAGGCTTCGTACCAGGTGATACTTTCCGTGCCCTCGATCACAATGTCGGCGTTGGCAACATTGGTCGCGGCATAGAAATGTCCGCTCTGCTTGCGGCATTGCGAACAATGACAATAGACGACGCCACGCAGCGCTCCGTGCGTTTTGAAGCGAACCGCTCCGCACAGACACGATCCCGTGTGATTGTCGCTCATTTCGACCTCCTCGAGGAAAACTCTGCCTCAGCATCGTCGTCAGGATTCCAGCTTTGCGACGACCACACGCAAGCAAATGCGACATGTACTGGCGTGGTGAATCCGAAATTCGGTTTCATTTTCAAGAGCGCGATGCGCGAATTTCGGATTCAAAGCCACCAAACTGGCGTCGTTTTCGATTATTGGGTGCGCAAATTTAAGCTTTTACAGCCGCAGGTAGAGAAAAACTGTGGAATCTCGGCAAATTAAGGAAACTTTAGCGCTGGCGCATTTATGGTCATGGCAAGCGAAGGTCGTGGGTGGGGACGCATCCCTTTGCAAGTTGTTCTGGAGTCGGTCGCATTCCCCAGGTCGGCGACAAAGGGAACCCGCGAATTCTACAGCGGAATCCGAGGGGAAGAATCAAAAATGCAGCCGGCAGCTCTTCCGACCGAACGAAGCACCGACATCGCGGCCAGTGTCGTTGCCACAATGCGCCAGCTGGGCGTGCTCAGCCTGCCGCGCAACTACGAGATTTTCTACGAGGCGCTGAGCGGCACCAATCGCGAACTCAGCCTCGCCGTCGTTTCGCTGAGCAGCCGGCCGACACAAGATGAACTGGACCAGATCGGGCGCACTTTCTTTGCCCACAACCATGGTCCGGGCATCGTCGAGCATGCCAGAGACGTCATCGCCAGGGAGCTCGAGGAGGTTGCTTCGTTGCTGCGGAGCGAGCGCAGCCACATCGAGAAATACGGCAGGATCCTCGATGAGACATCGAGCGGCCTCAGCGGCCGCAGCCTTCTCTCTCAGGATCTCCTGCAGAAGATCGCCAACGCCATGGCGGTTGCCACCAATTCGACGATCGATCACGGCCGGCAGGTGGCCTCGACGCTCAGCGACAAGACGGCCGAACTCGAGAGCGTCAAGTCGAAGCTTGAGGAGTATAAGCGGCTGGCCGACACCGATCCGTTGACCCATATCTGGAATCGGCGCGCCTTCGACAAGGAGATCACCAGGATCTACAACAGCAACAGGGGTATCCTGTTCAACGCCCTGGTTCTTGTCGACATCGACCGCTTCAAGGATATCAACGACCGCTATGGCCACCCGGTCGGCGACAAGATCATCCAGAGCATCGCCGATATTTTCCAGACCAGCATTCGCGGCGACATGTTCGTCGCCCGCACCGGCGGCGAGGAGTTCGCGCTGATCATCGAGGGCGCCAGCGAGGACGCCACCTATGACGTCGCGGAGCGTATTCGTGCCCTGATCGCGCAGACGCCGTTCACCAGCAGCCAGACCGGTACGAATTACGGCACCGTTACCGTCTCGATGGGTATCTGCATGGCGTCCGAAGCCGAAGGACCCGAAGATCTCTACACCAAGGCCGACCGGGCGCTCTATCGCTCGAAGGTCAGCGGCCGCAACCGCGTCACCAGGCACTCGACGATGGCAGGCCCCCGGGCCGGCAAGAGCTGGCTGCTCTACAAGAAGGACTGACAGTCCCTGCCCGCTGGTGCCGGGAACACTGGACTAGCGCAGACATAAAAGGCGCCCGATTTCTCGGACGCCCTTTCGTGGATCTTATTCGGACTGCGCGAAAATCAGCCGTTGGCAACCTGCTTGTGCTGCACCGGGTGGCTCTTCTTCAACAGATCCGAGACCAGGAACGCCAGTTCGATCGCCTGGTCGGCGTTAAGACGCGGATCGCAATGGGTGTGGTAGCGGTCCTGCAACTCCTCGGCGGTGATGGCGCGCGCGCCACCGGTGCATTCGGTGACGTTCTTGCCGGTCATCTCGACATGGATGCCGCCCGGATGCGTGCCTTCGGCGCGGTGCACCTCGAAGAAGGTCTGCACCTCCTTCAGAATGCGGTCGAACGGCCGCGTCTTGTAGCCGGCGGCCTCGATCGTGTTGCCGTGCATCGGATCCGACGACCACACCACGGAGCGGCCTTCCTTCTGCACCGCGCGCACCAGCTTCGGCAGATGGTCGGCGACCTTGTCGGAACCGAAGCGGGCGATCAGCGTCAGCCGGCCGGGCTCGTTCTCGGGATTGAGCAGGTCGATCAGCTCCAGCAAGCCGTCCGGCGTCAGCGACGGACCGCATTTCAGGCCGAGCGGGTTCTTGATGCCACGGCAATATTCGACATGCGCATGGTCGGGCTGGCGGGTGCGGTCTCCGATCCAGATCATGTGACCCGAGGTGGCGTACCAGTCGCCGGAGGTCGAATCGACACGCGTCAGTGCCTCCTCATAGCCGAGCAGCAGCGCCTCGTGGCTGGTGTAGAAATCGGTCTCGCGCAGCGCGTAGTTGGTTTCCGAGGTGATGCCGACGGCCTTCATGAAGTCCATCGTCTCGGTGATGCGGTTGGCAAGAGACTCGTATTTCTCGCCCTGCGGACTGTCGGACACGAAGCCGAGCATCCAGCGGTGCACATTCTCCAGGCTGGCATAGCCGCCTTGCGCGAAGGCGCGCAAAAGGTTGAGCGTCGCCGCCGACTGGCGATACGCCATCTCCTGGCGAGCGGGGTCCGGAATGCGCGACTTGGGGTCGAATTCGATGCCGTTGATGATATCGCCGCGATAGCTGGGCAGCGTCACCTCACCCTTGGTCTCGTTGTCGGACGATCGCGGCTTGGCGAACTGGCCGGCAACGCGGCCGACCTTCACCACCGGCTGCGCGCCGGCGAAGGTGAGCACCACGGACATCTGCAGGAAGACGCGGAAGAAGTCGCGGATGTTGTCCGCGCCATGCTCGGCGAAGCTCTCGGCGCAATCGCCGCCCTGCAGGAGGAATGCGTCACCGGCGGCGACAGAAGCGAGCTGCTTCTTCAGCTTGCGCGCCTCACCGGCAAAAACCAGCGGCGGAAAGGTTGCGAGCTGGGCCTCCGTGTTCTTCAGCGCGGCAAGGTCCGGATAGGCAGGGACCTGCTTGATCGGCTTTGCTCTCCACGAATTCGGCGACCATTTCGTCATCGCTGCACCCAACGCTCTTTCCAGCGGCCTATACTCCGCCATCCCGCCCCCATTTGGGGATCGCGGCTCCATACACGAAGCCGATTTCCTATTCTAGACCGGAATTCAAGCGCTGGCGAATGGTCCGGGCGGGCTATGCCGCCTTCTCCACCAGCCGCGCCAACTGCGTCATGACCACCGCCGAGCCCGCCAATCGCTTCTCGGGGGTTGGCCAATCGCGTACGAAGACGACGCTGTGGTCCGGCCGGATCTTGGCCAGCGAGCCCTGCTCGCCGATGAACCGGACGAGCCCAACCGGGTTGGAGAATTCGCGCTTGCGGAAATGAATGACGACGCCCTTCGGCCCGGCGTCGAGCTTCTCGACATTGGCTTTGCGGCAGAGCGCCTTGATGAAGACGATCTTGAGCAGATGCTTGACCTCTTCCGGCAGCGGGCCGAAGCGGTCGATCAGCTCGGCGCCGAAAGCGTCGATTTCCTCGGTGTTCTCGAGATCGCCGAGACGGCGATAAAGCGCCAGCCGAAGCTGCAGGTCCGGAACATAGCTTTCCGGGATCATCACCGCCGTGCCGACGGCAATCTGCGGCGACCAGCCGCCATCCTGGACCTCGCCGGAATCCTTCACCTCGGCGACAGCCTCTTCCAGCATCTGCTGGTAGAGCTCGAAGCCGACCTCCTTGATGTGGCCGGACTGCTCTTCGCCGAGAAGATTGCCGGCGCCCCTGATATCGAGATCGTGGCTGGCGAGCTGGAAGCCGGCGCCCAGAGTATCGAGCGATTGCAGCACCTTCAGCCTCCGCTCCGCGGTGTCGGTCAGCTTGCGGTTGGCCGGCAGCGTGAACAGCGCATAGGCGCGCACCTTCGAGCGGCCGACGCGGCCGCGCAACTGGTAAAGCTGCGACAGGCCGAACATGTCGGCGCGATGGATGATCAGCGTGTTGGCGGTCGGGATGTCGAGGCCGGATTCGACGATGGTCGTGGACAACAGCACATCGTACTGGCCGTCGTAGAAGGCATTCATGATGTCGTCGAGTTCGCCCGGCGGCATCTGGCCATGGGCCACCGCCACCTTCAACTCCGGCACGGATTCCTTCAGGAAATCATGGATTTCCGAGAGATCGCTGATGCGCGGCACCACATAGAAGGAATGGCCGCCACGATAGCGCTCGCGCAGCAGCGTCTCGCGGATGACCAGCGGATCGAAGGGCGAGATGAAGGTGCGCACCGCCATGCGGTCGACCGGCGGCGTGGCGATCAGCGACAGTTCGCGCACCCCGGTCAACGCCAGTTGCAGCGTGCGCGGGATCGGCGTCGCCGACAGCGTCAGCACGTGCACGTCGGTCTTCAAATCCTTCAGCCGCTCCTTGTGCTTGACGCCAAAATGCTGCTCTTCGTCGATGATCAGCAGGCCAAGGTTCTTGAACGAGATTGCGGAACCGAGCAGCGCATGCGTACCGATGACGATGTCGACCTGGCCCTCGGCGATACCTTTCTTGGTCTCGGCCAGTTCCTTGGCGCCGACTAGCCGCGACGCCTGGCCGACACGGATCGGCAGGCCGGAGAAACGCTGCGAAAAGGTCTTGAAATGCTGGCGCGACAACAATGTCGTCGGCACCACAACCGCCACCTGAAAGCCTTCCATCGCCGCGATGAAGGCGGCGCGCAGCGCCACTTCGGTCTTGCCGAAGCCGACATCGCCGCAAATCAGCCGGTCCATCGGCTTGCCGGCGCCAAGGTCGTCCCGTACCGAGTCGATCGCTGTCTGCTGGTCGTCGGTTTCCTCATAGGGGAACCGCGCGGCGAACTCGCCATAGAGGCCTTCTGCCGGCACCAGTGGCGGTGCGGAGCGCATCTGCCGCTCGGCGGCGATGCGGATCAATTGACCGGCCATGTCGAGCAGACGTTTCTTCAGCCGCGCCTTGCGCGATTGCCAGGCGCCGCCGCCAAGCTTGTCCAGCGTCGCCTCGGCCGTATCAGAACCGTAGCGCGACAGGAGTTCGATGTTTTCCACCGGCAGGAACAGCCGGTCGTCGCCGGCATAGTGGATTTCCAGGCAGTCATGCGGTGCGCCGACCGCTTCGATGGTGCGCAGGCCTATGAAGCGGCCAATGCCGTGGTCGGCGTGGACGACAATGTCGCCGGCCGACAGCGCCGAGGCCTCGGCAATGAAATCCGAGGGACGCTTCTTGCGTTTCGAGCGCCGGATCAGCCGGTCGCCCAAAATGTCCTGTTCGGCGACGACGACCAGTTTTTCGGTCTCGAAGCCGGATTCGAGCGGCAGCACGGCCAAGGCCGCCTGACCCGGTTCGAGCTTTTCGGCTTCCGCCAGCGTCGCCACCTGCTTGAGGTTGCCGAGATGGTGTTCGGCAAGGATCTGGCCAAGCCGGTCGAGCGAGCCTTCGGTCCAGCCGGCAATGACAATGCGGCGGCGCGCTGCGCGCTCGTCAGCGATGTGTTTGACGACGACATCGAACACGTTGGCGTTCGGATCGGCGCGTTCCTCGACAAAGCTGCGGCCAGGGCGCGAACCGGCATGAAAAACCTTTTTCGCGCCGGCGTCAGGCGCGTCAAACGGCGTGAAGTCGATCGCTTCACGCGGCCCTAGCGAGGCAATCAGGTTTTCCGGGGAGAGATAGAGCAGGTCCGGTGCGACCGGCTTGTAGGGCACGGCGTCCTTCAAGGCACCGTCCGCCTGCTTCTTGCGCGCCTCGTAATGGTCGAGGATCAGCGTGTGGCGCTCGGCCAGCGCCTCATGCGCCAGATGGTCGAAGATGACAGGCGTGTCAGGCAGATAGTCGAACACCGTCTCCAGCCGCTCATAGAAAAACGGCAGCCAGTGTTCCATGCCGGCAAACCGCCTGCCTTCGCTGACTGCTGCATAGAGCCCGTCATCGCGCTGTGGAGCGCCAAAGGCTTCGATATAGGAGCGGCGGAAACGGCTGATGGTTTCCGCCGTCAGCGCCACCTCGCTCATCGCCTGCAGCGCCATCGACTTGCGTTGACCGGTGGTGCGCTGCGTGGCGGCATCGAAGACACGGATCGATTCCAGCGTGTCGCCGAAGAAATCGAGCCTGAGCGCTTCGGTCCAGCCGGGGGCGAACAGGTCGAGAATGCCGCCCCGCACCGCGAATTCACCGATACCGCGCACGGTCGGCACGCGCTCGAAACCGGACGTTTCCAGTCGCGACACCAGTACGTTCATGTCGATCTGGTTGCCGGGCCTGGCGTGGAAGGTCTGTGCCTCGACGAGATCCGCCGGCGGAATGCGCTGCAGCAGCGCGTTGGCGGTGGTGAGGATGACGGCGCGGTGCGGCTTCTTCGCCAGCGCGATCATGGCGGTCAGTGCATCGAGGCGCTTGGCGGCCGCATCCGAGCCGGGCGAGACGCGGTCGTAGGGCAAGCAATCCCAGGCCGGCAGTTCCAGCACCGGCAGGCCGGGGGCCGCGAAAGACAGCGCCTCGATGATCGCCGGCAGGCGCTGACCGTCGCGTGCGACGAACAGAACCGGCTTGTCGGGCGCGATCTCGAGTGCCGCCTGCACCAGCGCAAAGGCTTCGTAGCCGTCGGCGACGCCGTCGACGATGAACTGGCCGGCGCGGCCTTTCGGCAGACCGATGGTGGGAATGAGGCTCATGAAATCACGTCGTTCAGACTGTCGTTGTTCAAAATGTCATGGACTGGCGGAAAGCCAGGATCTTTTGCAGGACGGCACAATCGATATCGGCCGGAACCGGGCGTTCGCCGGTGACCATGGGCAGGAATTCGGTATCGGGAATGTCGAGGAGCCTCTCATATTGGTCGATTTCGTCGCCGGTCAAGGCGCCGATCTCAGCGTCGGCGAAGGTGCCGAGGATAAGGTCCATCTCGCGCATGCCGCGATGCCAGGAGCGAAACAGAAGCTTGCGGCGGCGGACGTCGAGCCCCTCGCTTGATCTCGTCGTTCCGGTCATCGTGCCGCATCCTTGCTTGCTGCGGGCGCATATAGCGTGGATAGAAGGGGCTGTCAGCCTTGCAACGGCCCGGTTGGCGTCTAACATCTCGGTGTGACGAACATTCCTGACAGTATCGGCGCTAGCACCCCCCTCTGTCCTGCCGGACATCTCCCCCTCAAGGAGGGAGATCGTATGGCACGACTGCTTTCGCCAATTTCCAACTGCGCAAGGCGGGCGAGGTCAGAACTGCTAATCGCCCCCCTTGAGGGGGAGATGGCCGGCAGGCCAGAGGGGGGTGAGCGCAGACACCGCATGGTTTCTCTCAGATGAGACCTTCCATCCTCGATCCCTTGTTTGTCCCGATCACCTCGCTTGCCGGCGTCGGACCGAAAGTCGGCGCGCTGATCGAGAAGGTTGTCCCGGCCGATCTGGGTGACCGCCCCGCCCGCGCGGGCGACCTTCTGTTCGTGCTGCCGCACACCGTCATCGACCGGCGCAGCCGGCCGGGCATCGCAGGATCCGCGGAGGGCCAGATCGTGACGCTGGAGGTGCGCATCGACCGCCACCAGCCGCCGCCGCGCGGCAACAGGTCGGTGCCTTACCGGGTCTTCGCCCATGACGACACCGGCGAGATCGCGCTGACCTTCTTCCATGCTCACGCTTCCTATCTCGAAAAGGCGATGCCCGAGGGCGAGCATGTCGTGGTCTCCGGCCGCATGGAATGGTTCAACGGCCGCCCGAGCATGGTCCACCCCGACCACATCGCGCTCGCCAGCGAGGCGGAAAACCTGCCGCTGGTCGAACCGGTCTATCCCCTGACAGCCGGGCTCTCGGGCAAGGTGCTGCGCCGGGCGATCGGCCAGGCGCTGGCGCGTGTGCCCGAATTTCCCGAATGGCAGGACGGCGCTTTCATGCGCCGCCACACGTCTCCCTCCTTTGCCGGCGCGCTTGCCCGCATCCACAATCCGGCCGACCCGATCGATGTCTCCGTCGATGGCGCTGCCTGGCGGCGCCTCGCCTATGATGAGCTGCTGGCGGGCCAGGTCTCGCTGGCGCTGGTGCGGGCAAAAGTCCGCCGCCTGTCCGGCCGCCCTCTGGTCGGCGACGGCCGCATCGTCGAAAAACTGCGAGCCGCACTGCCCTATTCGCTGACACCGAGCCAGGAGTTCGCGCTGGCCGAAATCAATGCCGACCTCGCCGATCCCGAGCGCATGCTGCGGCTTCTGCAGGGCGATGTCGGCTCCGGCAAGACGGTCGTCGCGCTGTTGGCCATGGCGCGGGCTGTCGAGGCTGGCGGCCAGGCGGCCTTGATGGCACCGACCGAAATCCTGGCGCGCCAGCATCTGGCGACCATCACGCCGCTTGCCGCCAAGGTCGGGCTGCGCATCGCCATCCTCACGGGCCGCGAGAAGGGCCGCGAACGCGCTGATACGCTGGCCGGCCTGGCAAGCGGCGAGATCGACATCGTCGTCGGCACCCATGCGCTGTTCCAGGAGACGGTCATGTTCCACGACCTGGTCTTTGCCGTGATCGACGAGCAGCACCGTTTCGGCGTCCATCAACGGCTCGCCATCACCGCCAAGGGCGATGCGCCCGACATGCTGGTGATGACGGCCACTCCCATCCCGCGCACGCTGGTGCTGACCGCTTTCGGCGACATGGACGTGTCGAAACTGACGGAAAAACCGGCCGGCCGCCAGCCGATCCGTACCGTTACTCTGCCGCTGGAGCGGCTCGATGAACTGATCGGCCGCATGGTCGAGGCGGTGGCCGGCGGCCAGAAGATCTACTGGATCTGTCCGCTGGTCGAGGAATCCGAAGAAATCAAGCTGATGTCGGCCGAGGACCGCTTCGCCTCGCTGAAACCATTGTTCGGCGACCGTATCGGGCTCGTTCACGGCCGCATGAAAGGTGCCGACAAGGACGAGGCGATGCGCGCCTTCAAGCAGGGCGAGACACGCATCCTGATCGCCACCACGGTCATCGAGGTCGGCGTCGACGTACCGGACGCCACCGTCATGGTCATCGAGCACGCCGAGCGCTTCGGCCTCGCCCAATTGCATCAGTTGCGCGGCCGGGTCGGGCGTGGCGACAAGCCCTCCTCCTGCGTGCTGCTCTACAAGGACCCGCTCGGCGAGACCGCGAAACGCCGGCTGTCGGTGATGCGCGAGACCGAGGACGGGTTCCTGATCGCCGAGGAGGACCTGAAGCTGCGCGGCGAAGGCGAATTGCTTGGCACCCGCCAGTCCGGCACGCCGGGTTTCCAGGTGGCGCGCATCGAGGCGCATGCCGATCTTCTGGAGGCCGCCCGCGACGATGCCAGGCTGATCCTGTCGCGCGACCCGGAGCTGCAATCGCAGCGTGGCGAGGCGTTGCGCCTGCTGCTTTATTTGTTCGGCCGCGACGAGGCCGTGCGGCTCCTGCGCGCCGGCTGAGCCAGGGCGGCAACCGACGGGTTGGCGAGCATCCCCTCGATCGGCTCGCCATTCACGACAACCATTTGCTTGACCTCGGGCGCCACCAGCCCGGCCGAGACGATCAGCTTGGCGCCGTCCTCGATCGTCATGTCGAGCAGCACGATGTCCGACTTCGGCACATACATCAGGAATCCGGTGGTCGGGTTCGGCGTGCACGGCATGAACACGGCAATCAGCGGATCGCCTTCCTGGTCGAGCTTTTGGTTGATCTCGGTTTCCTTCTCGCTGGCGACGAACACCAGCGACCACACACCCTTGCGCGGATATTCGACCAGCCCGACCTGGCGGAACATGTCACCCTTGTTCGACAGCACGGTCTCGAAAATCTGCTTCAGCGAGCCATAGATGCCGCGCACCAGCGGCATGCGGCCAAGCAGGCGCTCGCCGAAATTGACGATGGCGCGGCCGACTATGTTGGCCGTCAGGAAGCCTATCAGCGTGATCAGGATCAACGCGACGATCAGCCCGAACCCCGGCACCGGAAACGACAAATAGGTGTCAGGGCTGTAGCGGGCCGGAATATAGGGTTTCACCCAGGAATCGACCCAGCCGATGAAAGACCATGCAATGTAGGCGGTGATCGCCAGCGGCGCGCAGACAATGAAGCCCGTGAGGAAATAGTTCCTCAGCCGGGTCACGCCGGAAGTCTTGGGAGCGTCGGACATGATTCACCGGAGGCGCGGGTTGCAGCGCAACATTAGTGAACCGGACGAAGCTTTGGAACTGCGAAGTTTTTAAAGAGCCGATTATGCCGCCGCTTCCAGCGAAGCAATCCAAACGGAAGCAGCATACGTTCGCGATTAGCCGAAACATCCCTCCCCTTCGTCATCCACGGGCGGAGCAAGGAGCGAAGCGACGCGGCGCAGACCCGAGGATCCATTCCGTGACGTCGGCCGAAGAACGCAACCCCTCAAGATGGTCGGCGAATCCTTCGGTCGCTATACTTCGTTCATGACGGGCTATGTCTATTTAACTGCGAGCCGGAAACGCGGCACCATCTATATTGGCGTCACAAACGATCCGATGCGATCCAGCGCGAGAAGTCGCTGAAACGTTGGCCGCGTCAGTGGAAGATTGAATTGATCGAAAAGGTCAATCCGGAGTGGTTCGAGCTTTTCCGCGGGACTGGGTGGTAGCGCCAAGTTCTGCACCGCTTTGATCCGCCATACCGTCCCGGAATGGATCCTCGGGTCTGCGCAGGAGCTTCGCTCCCGCTCCGCCCGTGGATGACGAAAGGATGAGGCCTACTCCACCGTCACCGATTTCGCCAGATTGCGCGGCTGGTCGACGTCGGTGCCCATAAAGACGGCGGTGAAATAGGCGAGCATCTGGATCGGCAGCGCGTAGATGATCGGCGAGATGATTTCCGGCACGTCCGGCAGCACGATCGTCTCCATCGTCTTGACGCTCGTCAGTGCCGCACCCTTGCTGTCGGTGATCAGGATGATCTTGCCGCCGCGCGCCGCCACTTCCTGCATGTTCGACACGGTTTTTTCGAAAATGCGGTCGTGCGGCGCGATGACGATGACCGGCATGTTCTCGTCGATCAGTGCGATCGGGCCGTGCTTCAGTTCGCCGGCTGCATAGCCTTCGGCGTGGATATAGGAGATTTCCTTGAGCTTTAGCGCGCCTTCCATGGCCAGCGGGAAATTGGTGTCGCGGCCGAGATAGAGCACGTTCTTATAGTGAGCGAGGTCGCGCGCGGTCTTTTCGATCTGATGGTCGAGCTTCAGCACCTGATTGGCATAGCGCGGTGCTTCCGAAAGCTCGCGCACAAAGGTCTTTTCCTGCTCCTTCGAGATCGTACCGCGCGCCACGCCAGCCCGCACGGCAAGCGATGCCAGCACCGACAACTGGCAGGTGAACGCCTTGGTGGAGGCGACGCCGATTTCCGGCCCGGCGAGCGTCGGCAGCACGACGTCGGATTCGCGCGCCATGGTCGATTCGCGCACATTGACGACGGCGCCGATCTTCATCCCCGCCTTGCGGCAGTAGCGCAGCGAGGCCAGCGTGTCGGCGGTCTCGCCCGATTGCGAGATGAAGAAGGCGGCATCGTTCTTCGACAGCGGCATTTCGCGGTAACGGAATTCCGAAGCGACATCGATATCGACCGGCAGTCGCGCGTAGCGCTCGAACCAGTACTTGCCAATCAGGCCGGCGAGATAGGCGGTGCCGCAGGCCGAAATCGCCAGCCGGTCGATTTTGGCGAAATCGAAAGGCAGGTCGAGCGGCTTGGAGACGCCGCCGACAAAATCCAGATAATTCGCCAGCGTGTGCGAGATCACCTCGGGCTGTTCATGGATTTCCTTCTCCATGAAGTGGCGTCTATTGCCCTTGTCGACCATGAAACTGGTCGAGAGGGACTGCTGGCGCTTGCGGTCGACCTTTGTGCCGTCGATGTCGAAGATGGTGACGCCGTCGCGGCGCACCACCGCCCAGTCGCCATCTTCGAGATAGGTGATCGAATTGGTGAACGGGGCGAGCGCGATGGCGTCTGAACCCAGAAACATCTCGCCATCGCCATGGCCGACAGCCAGCGGCGGACCGTTGCGCGCGCCGACGATCAGGTCTTCATCGCCCTTGAACATGATGGCCAGCGCGAAAGCGCCTTCCAGCCGCTTCAGCGCCTGGTGCGCGGCATCAACCGGCTTCAGCCCCCTGGCGAGTTCGCGCGCCACCAGATGCGCCACGACCTCGGTGTCGGTCTGCGACGAAAAAGAATAGCCGTCGCGGATCAGCTCGGCGCGCAGTTCGGCGAAATTCTCGATGATGCCGTTGTGGACGATGGCGACGCCATCGGAAAAATGCGGGTGCGCATTGGTCTCGTTGGGCACGCCATGCGTCGCCCAGCGTGTGTGACCGATGCCGATCGTGCCGTCGAGCGGCTCGTCCTTGAGCCGGCGCTCCAGGTTGATCAGCTTGCCTTCGGCGCGGCGGCGGGCGAGTTCGCCACGCTCGATGGTGGCGACGCCGGCCGAGTCATAGCCGCGGTACTCCAACCGCTTCAACGCATCGACGATGAGCGGCGCAACCTGCGAGTGGCCGACGATTCCAACGATACCGCACATGCAGAAAGCCCCCGATTCCCCGGAAAACCAGCGCTATTTAGGGATGGCCGGCCTGCCGTGGAAAGTCACATTGCATTTCGTCCCGTATAACGGAACGCTCATTCTGTCGATGCACCATGACAGGCCGCCTTGCAATCCGGTTACTGCAATCGTTCGGTTTGTCAGGCTTCGGTTTTCAGACGATGGTTTTCACCAGAGAGATATCTCGCTAATAGCCCTGCCATGAGCGAGAGCAAGCCCACCGTAACCCTCTGGCGCCCTGTCGGCCCCAGGGAACTGAAACTGATCCAGGCCTCGGGGATGCAGGCGTTTCCGCCGCGCCTGCCCGAGCAGCCCATTTTCTATCCCGTGACGACCGAAGCCTATGCGGTGCAGATCGCACGCGACTGGAACGTGCCGGCCAGCGGCTCGGGGTTCGTCACCCGGTTCGACGTTCTCAAGAGCTTTCTCGACCGCTACCGGGTCGAGCACGCTGGCAGCAAGGCGCATCTGGAATACTGGATTCCGGCCGAAGATCTCCCTGAATTCAACAAGGCGATCGTCGGCAAGATCGAAGTCACAGCCGCTTTCGGCAAGGACGCGAAGACTTCCGGCTAACGCCCGTTATCCAGCAGCCTTTTTCTTCGCCGCCGCCGCCGAAGCAAAGCGCTCGCGCAATTCCTTGCCCTTGCCTGGAATCGTCTTCTGGCGGGCGCGGCCGAAGGCCAGCGCGTCGTCGGGCACGCTTTCGGTGATCACGCTGCCCGAGGCGATGTAGCCGCCCTTGCCGATGGTGACAGGCGCCACCAGCGACGAATTGGAGCCAATGAACGCGCCCTCGCCGATGTCCGTGAAGAATTTCGAATAGCCGTCGTAATTGCATGTGATGGTGCCGGCGCCGATATTGGCACCCGCGCCGACGCGGGCATCGCCGATATAGGTCAGATGGTTGACCTTGGCGCCCTCCTCGATAACCGCCTGCTTGACCTCGCAGAAATTACCGACCTTGGCCTTGTTTCGGAGATCCGCGCCCGGCCGCAGCCGCGCGTACGGCCCGACATCGCAATTGGACGCAATGGTGGCGCCCTCGATATGGCTGAAGGCATGGATCTTGGCGCCCGTGGCGATTTTCACGCCCGGGCCGAACCAGACATTGGGCTCGACGATGGTGTCAGCGCCGATCTCGGTGTCGTGCGAGAAGTACACGGTCTCCGGCGCGATCAGCGTCACGCCCGACAGCATTGCCTCATGGCGGCGGCGCGCCTGCCAGATGCCCTCGGCCTGCGCCAGTTCGGCGCGATTGTTGATGCCGAGCGCGCTCTCGAAGCTGGCTTCGGTGGCGACGACATCGAGGCCTCGCGCGCCGGCGATCTCGACAATGTCGGTGAGGTAATACTCGCCTTTGGCATTCTTGTTGTCGACCTGATCGAGCAGCGTCAGCGCGTGAGCGCCGGCTACCGCCATCATCCCGGCATTGCAGAAGCCGATTTTTTTCTCCTCCTCGGAGCAATCCTTTTCCTCGCGGATGGCGACCAGCTTGCCGTCCTTTTCGATCAGCCGGCCATAGCCCGTCGGGCTGGGCGGACGGAAGCCAACCACCACGACGGCCGCACCTTCCGCCAGTTTCAGCCGCGCCACGGTCAGCGCATCGGCGTCGATCAGCGGCGTGTCGCCGAACATCACCAGGATATCGTCATAACCCTTTGATATCGCATCGCGCGCGGCGAGCACGGCATGCGCGGTGCCGAGGCGCTTGTCCTGCACGAAGGTCTCGGCCTTTGGAGCGAATTTCGCCGCCGCCTTGCGCATCTCTTCGGCCCCATGGCCGATCACCAGCGCCTGGCTGCCGGCACCAGCGGCTTCGGCTGCCTTCACCACATGGGCGACCATCGGCAGGCCGGCGATCTGGTGCAGCACCTTCGGCAGCACGCTCTTCATGCGCGTGCCTTCGCCGGCGGCAAGGATGACGGACAGGCAGGATCTCTGGCTCATGGAACGACAACCATATGAAAGGGTTGGGAATCAAAGCATGCTAGCAGTGGCGCCATGCTTCACCAATGCGGTTAAATTCCGGTGAGGTGGGAGCGGAGGCGTTCAGGATTCGATCCGCGTTGCCGTAGGCATCCGCGTCGCCCTAAGCAAAAGCAAAGCGATAGCCGGTGCTGTTAGATCATGTTAAATTTTCTAATCGTCTCGGGGATAATTCACATGTGGCCGTTTTCAAAAAAGCAGTCGAATATCTCGCGAGAAATTGTTTCGAGCGCCGACCAGAAAAATTCAAGGCTTGGTAGTGTAGAGAACTTTGCAAGGTATCTTGGCGTTGACATCACCCCCTACGGAGCAGGTGTCGCGCTACTGTCTCTCGAGAGCGGATACAGCGAAGCCGAAACAGCATCACATTTCGCGGTTGTAACTTTGGCTCGCGACATTCGGGAGGCAGGATTCGATATCGAAAAGATAGTGCGATTTGCGCCCATTGCCATGGCAACGCTTGAATGCCTGAAGGAGCTGAAAGATCGAGGATTAATGCGCGAAGAAATTTGGCAAAATGACACCACGGCGATTGGCAAGATCGCTTTTCCAAGTCCGGATACCCATTCTTGGATCGAGCGAGTTCTCAGCGATCCCACGGTAGCTCGTGACCGCGTTGCGGTGAGCCGCATCCAAATTTAGATCAAACCTACCCCAGCCGCCCCAGCACCGGAAAATTCTCCAGCAGCCAATACGACACCGTCTGCACGCCACCAGTGAGGAAAAACACCCCGGCGACGACCAGCAGCGCGCCGATCGCTTTTTCGACGCGGCCGAGATGGACGCGGAATTTGCCGAGGAAGCGCATGAAGGCGCCGGAAAACAGTGCGGCGATCAGGAATGGGATGCCCAGCCCGAGCGAATAGGCGGCGAGCAGCAGCGCGCCCTCGCCCACCGTTTCGCGGCCACCTGCCAGCGTCAGGATCGGCCCCAGCACCGGGCCGATGCAGGGCGTCCAGCCGAAGGCGAAGGCCAGTCCCATGACATAGGCCGCGACGGCACTTGCCGGCTTGCCCTGCGACTGGAAGCGCGCCTCGCGCGACAGCAGCGGAATGCGCAGGATGCCGAGGAAATTCAGGCCCATCAGGATGATCAGCACACCGGCGCCCATTGCCAGCGGCTCCTGCCAGACGCGCAGCAGCCGGCCGATGGTCGAGGCGCCGGCGCCCAGCGCGACAAAGACGGTCGAGAAGCCGAGCACGAAGGCGATCGAGGAAAAGAGCAGCGCGCCGCGTGCGCCTTCACGCGCTGTCGCACCGGCATTGCCGCGGAAATCGTCGACCGACACGCCGGCCATATAACAGAGATAAGGCGGCACCAGCGGCAGCACGCAAGGCGACAGGAACGAGATAGCTCCCGCCCCGATCGCGCTGACATAGCCGATGTCCAATGCCATTTCCAAGAACTCCAATGCCGTGACGCCGATATAGCGACGCGCAGCCTTGTCCACCAATCACCATTGTGTTGGCAAGATCATCCATTGCCCGACGCACTTGCCAGGAAGAAACCACAGCCCGCAGGCGTTGATGCTGTGAGGCCGCGATTTCCCGCGCGTCTCCAGATATCAGTCAGGGAGATTTCCATGAAAACCATAACCGCAGGACTGGCAGCGCTTCTACTCAGCACAGCCGCATCCTTCGCCGCCGACGCGTGGAAGGAAGCCGAGGTCAATGGCACCAAGATCTACACCGACGCCAACGGCATGACGCTTTACACCTATGACAAGGACGAGAAGGGCAAGACCAACTGCTATGACAAATGCGCCACCAACTGGCCGCCGCTGAAGGCCGAAGCCGGCGCCAAGGCGGATGACGAATGGACCGTTGTCGACCGCACCGACGGCACCAAGATGTGGGCCTATGACGGCAAGCCGGTCTACACCTTCATAAAGGACAAGAAGCCCGGCGACGTGACCGGCGACGGCGTCGGCGAAGTCTGGCACATCGTCAAGGCCGACTAAGCCACTCTATCCCAGTCCCGCCTGCTGACTGGTCGCCGGGCATCGCTTCATGCCGCCGGCGGCCAGCATTAATCAGCCGTTCTGGCGTCGAACCGACGCTATTCCCGGCCGTCACTCCGCGACTCGGTGGAAAAGTGAAACCAGGTCGTTTTCGCCGGCTCGGCACCACATCTCCCTTTCCCAAAATTCTGTGATTTTCTCCATACACTCTTAGAGTGTATTGCTGCGGACCGGCCCGCAATTTGGGCGCTTCCCCTTGACCGGATGCAAAAGCGCGGCCATGTGAGCGACAAATAGAACGAGATTTCGTCGCGCGCAGCGGAATTCTTCTGCCGCACCACAGCTGATATGAGACCTCATGGACGTCGTCGTCGTCGAATCGCCGGCCAAGGCGAAGACAATCAACAAATACCTCGGCAAGAACTACAAGGTTCTGGCCTCGTTCGGCCATGTCAGGGATTTGCCGGCCAAGGATGGCTCGGTGCGTCCGGATGAGGATTTCGCCATGTCCTGGGCGGTCGACACCGCCTCTGGCAAACGCCTCGCCGACATCGCCAAGGCGGTCAAGGACGCCGACGGCCTGATCCTCGCCACCGATCCGGATCGCGAAGGCGAAGCGATTTCCTGGCATGTGCTGGAAGTGCTGAAGCAGAAGCGCGCGCTGAAGGACAAGCCGGTCAGCCGCGTCGTCTTCAACGCCATCACCAAATCGTCGGTGCTGGAGGCGATGGCCAATCCGCGCCAGATCGATGCACCGCTGGTCGATGCCTACCTCGCCCGCCGGGCGCTGGATTATCTCGTCGGCTTCACGCTGTCGCCGGTGCTGTGGCGCAAGCTGCCGGGCGCCCGCTCGGCCGGCCGCGTCCAGTCGGTTGCGTTGCGTCTCGTCTGCGACCGCGAATCCGAGATCGAGCGCTTCATCCGCGAGGAATACTGGCAGATCGCCGCCCTGCTGGGCACGCCGCGCAACGAGAATTTTGAAGCGCGGCTGACCGCCTTCGACCGCAAGAAGCTGCAAAAGCTCGACATTTCCAACAAGGCGCAGGCCGACGACATCAAGTCGATGCTTGATGGCGCAACCTTCAAGGCGGTGTCGGTGGAAGCCAAGCCGACCAAGCGCAATCCCGGCCCGCCCTTCACCACTTCGACCCTGCAGCAGGCCGCTTCGTCAGGTCTCGGCTTCTCGGCCAGCCGCACCATGCAGGTGGCGCAACGCCTCTATGAAGGCATGGAGATCGGCGGCGAGACCACAGGTCTCATCACCTATATGCGAACCGACGGCGTGCAGATGGCACCCGAGGCGATCGACGCCGCACGCGACGCCATTACCAAGGAATTCGGCGCAAAATACCTGCCGGAAAAGCCGCGCCAGTATACGGCCAAGGCCAAGAACGCCCAGGAAGCGCACGAGGCGATCCGCCCGACGGATTTCATGCGCACGCCGGCATCGGTCAGGCAATATCTCGATTCCGACCAGATGCGGCTCTATGAGCTGATCTGGAAGCGCGCCATCGCCAGCCAGATGCAGTCGGCCGAGATCGAGCGCACCACCGGCGAGATCGAAGCGGTCAATGGATCGCGCACCGCCGAGCTTCGCGCCGTCGGCTCGGTCGTTCGCTTCGACGGCTTCATTGCCGCCTACACCGACCAGAAGGACGACGATACGGAAGACGAGGAAAATCGTCGCCTGCCCGAAATCCGCGCCGGCGAGCAGCTTGCCCGCCAGGCGATCAATGCCACCCAGCACACCACCGAGCCGCCGCCGCGCTATTCCGAGGCGTCGCTGATCAAGAAGCTGGAAGAACTCGGCATCGGTCGGCCTTCCACCTATACGGCGATCCTGAAGACGCTCGAAGACCGCGACTATGTCACCATCGACAAGCGCCGGCTGGTGCCGCAGGCCAAGGGCCGGCTGCTGTCGGCCTTCCTCGAAAGCTTCTTCAAGCGCTATGTCGAGTACGACTTCACCGCGTCCCTCGAGGAAAAGCTCGACGAGATCTCGGACGGCAAGCTCGCCTGGAAGGACGTGCTGCGCGATTTCTGGAAGGATTTTTCCGGTGCCGTCGCCGACATCAAGGAACTGCGCGTCACCGACGTGCTCGACGCGCTCAATGAGGAACTGGCGCCGCTGGTGTTTCCCGCGCGCGAAGACGGTTCGAACCCGCGCATCTGCCCGAAATGCGGCACCGGCAATCTGTCGCTGAAACTCGGCAAGTTCGGCGCCTTCGTCGGTTGCTCCAACTATCCCGAATGCTCCTTCACCCGCCAGCTCGGCGACGCCGCCAATCCGAATGGCGAGAATGGCGGCGGCGAGGACGGCACCAAGGTCATCGGTAAGGATCCCTACACGTCAGAGGAAATCACGCTGCGGAGCGGCCGCTTCGGCCCCTACCTGCAGCGCGGCGACGGCAAGGAAGCCAAGCGCTCCAGCCTGCCCAAGGGCTGGACGGCAGAATCGATCGATCACGAAAAGGCGCTGGCGCTGCTGTCGCTACCCCGCGATGTCGGCCAGCATCCGGAAACGGCCAAGATGATCTCGGCCGGGCTCGGCCGCTACGGTCCGTTCGTGCTGCATGACGGCACCTATGCCAATCTCGAGAGCATCGAGGACGTGTTCTCGATCGGCCTCAACCGCGCCGTGTCGGTGATCGCCGAGAAGCAGTTGAAGGGCAAGGGCGGACGCAATGGCGGCACTGCCGCTGCGCTCAAGGAGCTTGGCGACCATCCCGATGGCGGCGGCAAGATCGTCGTGCGCGACGGCAAATACGGACCTTACGTGAATTTCGGCAAGGTCAACGCCACCCTGCCCAAGGGCAGGGATCCACAGTCGGTGACCATCGAGGACGCGCTGGCGCTGATTGCCGAGAAGGAAGCCAAGGGCGGCGGCGGCAAGAAGCCGTTCCGCAAGGCAGCGGCGGCCAAGGCCCCGGCAACCAAGAAAGTAGCCGCCAAGAAGCCGGCTGCGAAGAAGCCGGCCGCGAAGAAAAAAGGATAGGGCAGCGTGGCGCGCAAGATCACCGGCAGAACCCACGGCGATCCGCGCACCGCCGACACCAGGGCCAAGGTCAAGGACGACTACCGGCCGTCGCGTGACGAAATCCTGCGCTACATCGCCGAAAATCCCGATCGCGCCGGCAAACGCGACATCGCAAAGGCGTTCGCGCTGCGCGGCGACGATCGCATCTGGCTGAAGGACATTTTGCGCGACTTGCAGGACGAAGGCGTCCTTACCAAGGAGCGCAAGGGGTTGGCCCGCGTCGGCGCCCTGCCCCATGTCACGGTCCTCGATATTTTTGACCGTGATGCCGATGGCGTGCTCTTGGCGCGTCCTACCGAACACACGGCCAATGGACCGCCGCCCATCGTTTCCATCCGCCTGTCGCGCAGTGGCAGTGGACCGGCGCCCGGCATTGGCGACCGCGTGCTGGCCAAGACCTTTCCGGCCGACGAGACGAACGTTGCCCTGGGCGGCCCCGCCTACACCGGGCGGGTGGTGAAGATTTTCGAAAAACGCACCGATGCCGTGCTCGGTGTCTTTCGCATCTTGCAGGACGGCACCTTCCGCATCGAGCCGGTGGAACGGCGCCAGCCCGAACTGATCGTCGACAAGGAATTCCAGAACGGCGCCAAGAACGGCGACCTGGTCGAGGTCGAGCCCGCGCGGGCTTCCCGCTATGGGCTGCCGAGAGCCAAGGTGCTCAACGTGCTGGGTTCGCTGACCAGCGAAAAGGCGGTCTCGATGATCGCCATCCACGCACACGACATTCCGCATATCTTCCCGGCCGACGTCATCGCAGAATCCGAAGCGGTCAAACCCGCGACGCTGGATCACCGCGAGGATTGGCGCGACCTGCCGTTGATCACCATCGATCCGGCCGACGCCAAGGATCATGACGACGCCGTCTTCGCCACGCCGGATCTCGACGAGAAGAACCCGGGCGGCGTGGTCGCCACTGTCGCCATCGCCGACGTCGCCGCCTATGTGCGCTACGGCACGGCACTCGACCGCGAAGCGCTGAAGCGCGGCAATTCGGTGTATTT
The DNA here is from genome assembly GCF_040321855.1 of Mesorhizobium sp. M0227. NCBI lineage: Bacteria > Pseudomonadati > Pseudomonadota > Alphaproteobacteria > Hyphomicrobiales > Phyllobacteriaceae > Mesorhizobium > Mesorhizobium sp. M0227. The sequence goes on from NZ_JAMYSJ010000024.1 coordinate 81,285, forward strand.
CCCGGATCGCGTCGTGCCGATGCTGCCCGAGCGCATCTCCAACGATCTCTGCTCGCTGCGCGAGGGCCAGGACCGGCCGGCATTGGCAGTGCGCATGGTTTTTTCGGCCGAGGGCCGCAAGCTCAGGCACTCCTTCCATCGCGTCATGATGAAGTCGGCGGCAAAGCTCGCCTACCAGCAGGCTCAGGCGGCGATCGAGGGCGCGCCGGACGACAAGACAGGCCCTATCCTCAAAACCGTGCTGAAGCCACTGTGGGACGCCTATGCGATCCTGAAGCGCGGCCGCGATGGCCGCCAGCCGCTCGAACTCGACCTGCCGGAGCGCAAGATCGTGCTAAAGCCGGACGGCACCGTCGATCGCGTCATCGTGCCGGACCGGCTCGATGCCCACAAGCTCATCGAAGAATTCATGATCCAGGCCAATGTCGCGGCGGCCGAAACGCTCGAGGCGAAGAAACAGGAACTGGTCTATCGCGTCCATGACGCGCCATCGCTGGCCAAACAGGAATCGCTGCGCGAGTTCCTGCAGACATTGGGCCTGTCACTTGCGCGCGGCGCGCAGATGCAGCCAAGCCAGTTCAACGGCATTTTGGAGCGCGTGCGCGGCGCCGACAATGAAGGCCTGGTCAACGAAGTGGTTCTGCGCTCGCAGAGCCAAGCCGAATACTCGCCAAAGAACATCGGCCATTTCGGTCTCAACCTCCGCCGCTACGCCCATTTCACCTCACCGATCCGCCGCTACGCCGATTTGATCGTGCATCGCGGACTTATTGCCGCACTCGGATTGGGTTCGGGCGGGCTGACGCAGGACGAAGCGGCACGGCTCGAAGATGTCGCCGTGCTGATTTCCGGCACGGAACGCCGCGCAATGGCGGCCGAGCGGGACACGGTCGACCGTCTGATCGCCAGCTATCTCGCCGAACGCGTCGACGACCGGTTCGATGCCCGCATCTCCGGCGTCACCAAGTCAGGACTATTTGTCCAATTGCCGCAGTACGGCGCGGATGGTTTCATCCCGGTGTCAACTCTGGGCGGCGATTACTATATATACGATGAAACGGCCCGCTCCCTGTTCGGGGAACGCTCGGGCAAAGGCTACCAGCTCGCGGACCGCGTCGAGGTCCGACTCGTCGAGGTGGCGCCGATGGCCGGCGCGATGCGCTTCGAAATGTTGACCGACCCGAAGCCTTTGCCGGGCTCCAAGCGGTCGTTTCACAAGGCCAAGGGCCGCGCCCGCGCGTCGCAATCGCGACCGGGTTCGCGCGGCAGGAGACGATGATGACAACAGCCATGGAAGAACAGGTTTTCGGCGGAGAACATCACTCGGGCCGGGCCGCGCGCCCGCTGTGGACGGCGATGAAGCGCGGCCTGCTCGGCCGCTGCCCGCATTGCGGCGAAGGCAAGCTGTTTCGCGCTTTCACCAAGACCGTCGACACATGCAGTGTCTGCGGCGAGGAACTGCATCACCACCGCGCCGACGACCTGCCTGCCTATCTCGTCATCGTCATCGTCGGCCACATCGTGCTCGGCGCTTTCATGGGCGTCGAGGCGACCTCCACCCTGTCCACATGGCAGCACATCGCCATCTGGGTGCCGCTGACCATCCTTTTGTCGGTGGCACTGCTGCAACCCGTCAAGGGCGCCGTCATCGGACTGCAATGGGCCTTCTATATGCACGGCTTCGGCGGCGAGCACGACGTGATCGAGCCGCATCCAGGAGCCTGAGTCGCAACCAAGAATGCGGCCTGGCGCAACATGCCGACCGTGAAAGGCCACTTTCGCTTGCCAGAAGTTTCCGCTAGGTCCTGCGCATGGACGGTATGACCAAGGCGGAAGTCGACAAGATCGAGCGGAGCATGATCGCTCATAGCGACCGGCCAATTCGCCCGCGCGACGCGGCAACCCTGATCCTGCTCGACCGCAAGGGCGATAACGTGCTGGTTCTGATGGGCCGCCGCCATGCCGGCCACGCCTTCATGCCGGGCAAGTTCGTCTTTCCCGGCGGCCGCACCGATCCGGCCGACAGCCGCATTCGGGTCGCCGCCGCATTGCACCCGGAGCAGGAAGCCAGGCTGGTCGCCGGGCCGGGCCGCACAAGCGCCGCACGGGCCCGCGCCATCGCCCTGTCCGCCATCCGCGAAACCTATGAGGAAGCTGGGCTGCTGATCGGCCGCAAGGGTGCTTTCGCAACCCTCAGGCCCGATTGGCAAGGCTTTGCCGAACACGGCGTGCAACCCTCTCTCGACATGCTGCGCTTCGTTGCGCGCGCCATCACGCCGCCCAACCGGGTGCGCCGCTTCGACACCCGCTTCTTCAGCGCCTGGCGTGACGACGTCGCGGTCGAACTGCCCGGTGGCGGCCCGACCAACGAGCTTGAAGAGCTGGTCTGGCTGCCGCTTGCCAAGGCCAGGGAAGCCGACATACCCGACATCACCCAAATGATCCTGGACGAGCTGCAAAAGCGCCTCGCCCATGACCCGCTGTTGCGTCCGGGCGGTCCCGTGCCCTTCTACCGGCTTGTCCGCAACCGCTTCACCCGCGAACTTCTCTAGAGCAATTCCAGGAAAAGTGTGACGCGGTTTTCCGCCCGGAATTGCGTAAGATCAAACAGACAGAGTATTCAGAATCCCATGACGGTCGATACCCAACCACAGGGCGACGAACGCGTACACTGGCTGCCGATGGTGGCGGCGATCTCGTCGATCAGCGTCGTCGGCATCGCCATCGGCCTTGGCATGCCGCTGCTCAGCGTCATCCTCGAAACGCGCGGCCATTCGGCTTCGATGATCGGCCTCAACACCGCCGTCGCCGGCCTCGCCTCGATCGCCGGTGCGCCGCTGGCGACCCCGCTCGCCATGCGCTTCGGCGTTGCCTGGACAATGATCGCCATGATCGCCGCCGGCGCGCTGGCCTTTGTCGGCTTCCATTTCGCACCCGATTTCTGGATGTGGTTTCCGCTGCGCATCGTGCTGCACATTGCGCTGACGGTGCTGTTCATCCTGTCCGAATTCTGGATCAGCACCTCGGCGCCGCCGCACCGACGCGGCCTTGTGCTGGGCATTTATGCCACTGTCCTGTCGCTCGGCTTTGCCGCCGGACCGTGGCTGTTCGCCCATCTCGGCAGTTCCGGCTTCAGGCCGTTCGGCGTCATCATCGCGTTGGTGACGCTGGCGGCCATACCCGTGCTGGCAGCACGCAACGAGAGCCCGTCGATCGCCTCGGATGGCGAAACCAGCAATTTCCTGCGCTACATCTGGCTGGTGCCGTCGGCGACCGCTGCCGTGCTGGTGTTCGGCGCGGTGGAAACCGGCGGCTTTGCCCTGTTCCCGATCTATGGCAGCCGAATCGGCTATTCCGAAGCCGATGCAGCACTTCTCCTGACCATGATCGGCCTCGGCAATGTGTTGTTGCAGATCCCGATCGGCATGATCAGCGACCGCGTCAGCGATCGCCGCTACCTGCTGATTGCCTGCGCCACGGTCGGTCTTATCGGCACCGTCTTCATGCCCTTCTTCGCCCAGAATTGGCATCTGATGGCCGCGCTTCTGTTCGTCTGGGGCGGCGTCGTCGCTGCCATGTACACGATCGGCCTCGCCCATCTCGGCTCGCAGCTTTCCGGCCATGAACTGGCGTCGGCCAACGCCGCCTTCGTGCTGTGCTACGGCGTCGGCATGGTGCTCGGCCCGCAGGCGATCGGCATCGGCATGGATGCGTTCGGCCCGTCCGGCTTCGGCTGGTCGCTCGGCCTGTTCTTCGCCGCCTATATCGCTTTGGTCGCCGTCAGGTTGGTTCGCAAGATCCTGCTGTAGCGCGACTGTGGCCAGCCATGCATTTGGCACGGCACGGAGACAGGCTGCTGACAGAACCGTGTCAGGAGCACAGGGCTAAAAAGGCGTCCCAAAACACTCGAGGACCCTTCCATGATCGACAGCGGCTTTGAAACCACATCGCTACGAATGACACTGCTTCTGCTCGTAACGTTCCAGGCTCCGGCCGCCGACGTCGACCGCATCATGGATGCCGTGGTGGCGATAGCGCCGCTGGCCATGGGCAAGTATGACCGCAATGCCTATCAGTCGGCGCACGGCATCGAACGCTACAGGCCGCTTGACGGTGCGGCCGCCGGCGCCGAAACCGAATTGAGGCGGCGGCCCGGCACGGTCGAGGTTTCCTTCGAACTGCCGGACGATCAGGCGCTGGCCGCTCGTGTCGTCGAGGCGATTTTCCAAGCACATTCCTATCAGGAACCGGTGATCCGCATTCAACCGATTCTCGCCAGCCGTTCCAAGGGGCTGGACGACCGCGCCAATCCGAATCGCTGGTGGAACACGACCGGAGACTGGAAGAAGGTTGCTGCACCGGCGACAGAAACCGCATGATTTCCGTTCACCAGCAGGCTCAGGCGGATCGCACGAGGCTTGCCGGGCTTGACTTTCCGGGCGCGTTCTTTATGTGTCGCGCCAAGTTTCCCGCGTCCGGGTGTTTCCCCGTGCTCCAGCGGCCAAAACCCCACGAACAAACGGACTGATATCATGGCCAAAGCCGCAAACATCAAGATCAAGCTTCTGTCGACCGCCGACACCGGTTTCTTCTACGTGACCAGCAAGAACAGCCGCACCAAGACCGACAAGCTGTCGTTCCGCAAGTACGACCCGGTCGCCAAGAAGCACGTCGAATTCAAGGAAACCAAGATCAAGTAATCTGGGTTTCCCGCTGCAATGCCGAAACGCCGCCCAATGGGCTAATGCAGTTCACTTAAGTTGGGCTGGATGAGGATCTGGTAAGACCTATCGAACAGGATGGAGATTCGTTTCCATCCTGTTCGT
>NZ_JAMYSJ010000025.1:0-83687 GCF_040321855.1 Mesorhizobium sp. M0227
GCTCCATCGAGATCACATTCGCCTATCACAATGGCGATGAGGCCATCCTCAAAGCCAAACGGGACACTTCTTCAACAGCCTGCTAGAGTCTGGTTTCTACCCACAGCGGACACAAGAACTCGCGACGTTCGGGGAGAGGAAGCTTGGTTTTTAATAATTCTTTAATGCCGCAGGACACGTAGTAAGTTCATTTACCTGCTTTCGTGTAATGTTCGGTGTGTTAATAGTTAACTTTTTCCTCTGAAGATTTAATACGGATATCTGGCCAGGTTTATTGGTCGATTTCGTTCCAATGTACTTTATATCTACGCCCGCTCTCATGAGTGAAAACGCTACCTTTTTTAGATCTGCAATGCGCGTATTTGGTCCGCAGATTAAGGCATTTGACAAAGTTTTCGTATGTTCTAGACCGACATAGTCAAGTTTAGTGTACTCGATCGAATTCTTCTCAAAGGCGTCTATTACTCTCTTTCGATCGGCAGGCTTTTCGTAGTAGGCGACTAGCTTATCACCAGTGTCCGGCCTTGCATCTTCTGGCGGCGGCTGGGAGGCTTCGGTAGCCGCGTCGCCGTAGGTAACCGTAGAAACAAACGGAGGGTCGTCTCCGACATAGGTGAGCACTACAGTAGGCCTTTCCTTCTTGATGTGACGTTCCTTGCCTAACGTCCAGGTCAGAACCCACTTGTTGTCCAAAATGGGTATTGCCTCCGTTTTAGGGAGTTTTGAGGTTTGCGCGATGATGGCATTCACCTGGCCTTCCACCGACTGCGGGTCAACTTGACTCCACTTTCCTATGTAGTTGTCGGGGTCAATCTCGCTGGTATCGATCCTCGGCTTGCCCGTTTCATCGTATAGGATCTTCCCCTTAGCATCCCGTGCCCATGTCGTATTTGACAAGCAGTCGACGTCGCGAGCCGAGATACATTGCGCGATTTCATATGCGTCATTGGCTTCCGGAGAATACGCCTTCAGCTTTTCAGTTCCTCCTTGGACAAGCACTGCGCCCGCTGACTTCAGGAATCCATCTTTGATCGCTTGCTCGTCACCACCGGCAGCGGCAACTGCGACACCACCTGCGGCGCCGGCCATGGCAGCCTTCTTAATGATCTCGCCGGCGGTACCGGTCGGCATCTGACCGATTGATGAGCCAGTCTGGGAGGTTACTGCAGCCAACAGTCCGGCGCGTAGTGCCATGTCAGCGTTGCCCGTTTGGCGATAGGTCGACCAGGCGGCATATGCGGCGGCACCGGCGGGCCCGCCGTAAGCGGCTGCCGCTGTGGCGGCAGCGGCACTGATCACCTTGCTCTCTTGGGTTGCTTTAGCGAAGTTCTCTTCGCCGGACTTGAGGGGGTCCATGCCGAGCCCCCACATGGCGTCGACAACTTTTCCGTCTTCAAATCGCTTAGCAGCTTTATTTAGGGCTTCGAAATCAGCCTTGGCTTGATTTTCTACAAAGTGCTTCGTCGCCTCGCCGGCATCAACAGCATCATCAAAGCTGCGCTTTCCCTGCTCACCGACGTCGCGCCACGCCTTGACATAAGTCGCGGCCACGTCGCCTGCTGCTTTGTGGGTCGTGGTGATAGCATCCTCGCCGGCCTGTTGAACCGTCGCAAAGACGTCTCCATTGGCTTGCTGCAATGTCCGGACCGTGTCGCCGGCAGCTTTTTGGATGGTCGTCAGCGTGTCGCCTCCGAGCTGCTGGACTGTGCGCGTTGCGTCCTCGCCGAGCTCGTCGACTTTCTCTTGGATCGACGGAGGCAACGGAACTGGCGAATCCGGAACCAGCGAGCTAGGCTTCGTGGTGCCAGGAATGGGGACCGGGATAACGCAGCCAATTCGCGGCACGCATCCGCAGGCGCCAAAGACGCAACGTTCGTCGTTACAGTCCGGACAACTAGCAGCCGCTGGCGTTGCGAATAACACCGGCAGGAGAGTGATGAACACGATCCAAAAGCGGCAAGCAGACCACATAAGCGATCTCCCTATTTATCATTTGCGCTTGAGCATACGGTGTTAACGGCTCTGGAAACTCCATAATGTCCTGAAAGATATCCAAGTGCAATAGAGGCACAATTTTTAACACCTTCGTTGGAGTCGGGATCTCTGTAATTTCCGCGTGGTCCCGAGATACATCCCAGGCGAATAGAGAGTGGGTAAAAGTGGGGAAGGCGCAGACGCTCGCCCGTTTTATTGTAGATCTCCTGCTAGTGCGCCTAGACGTCCATTTCGCTTGATCTGCGGTTGGAGGCGTTATGGAACGTGACAGGCAGTCTGCTCTAGGTGAAACGCACCTCATTGGGCTCGGCGCGATAGGCCATAGCTCGCTCTGGGCGCTGGCGAGGCAATCCGGTCTGTCCGGGCGCCTGCATGTAGTTGATCACGAAGCTATCGAACTCTCAAACCTGCAGCGCTACGTGTTGGCAGGTCAGGCGGAGGTCGGCCTCTCTAAGGCGGCCCTAGCAACCCACGCCCTTCGGTCCACCCCCCTTGAGGTCGAGGCGCACCCTATGAAGTGGGCAGAATATGTTGCGCGCCGGGGCGACTGGGTATTCGACCGAGTGGGTGTGGCGCTTGACACCGCCGCCGACCGTCTAGCTGTCCAAGGTGCTCTGCCCCGATGGATCGCGAACGCCTGGACTCAGGAGCAAGATCTAGGCATCTCGCGGCACGGTTTCGATGACGGCCAGGCTTGCCTTTGCTGCATGTACATGCCGACCGGGAAATCCAAGGACGAACACCAACTGGTCGCGGAGGAACTCGGAATACCGGAAGCACACGAGGAGGTAAAAACGCTCCTGCAGACCAATACCGGAGTCCCCAATGAGTTCGTAGCTCGGGTGGCTACGGCGATGGCTGTGCCGTTTGAGCCGCTCGCCGCGTTTGTTGGCCAGCCCCTCCGTTCCTTTTATCAGCAGGTTATCTGCGGCGGCCTGGTGTTCCAGCTTAGCGATGGAAGTCGTCTCGTTCGAACCGTGGTTCCGATGGCCTTTCAATCAGCGCTTGCCGGGATCATGCTTGCCGCAGACCTGGTCAAGCACAGTGCGGGTTTTCCGATGAGTCCGACGACCAGCACTCGCGTGAATCTACTGCGCCGCCTTGGTTCTCACCTCCATGATCCGAAAGCCAAAGATTCCAGTGGCCGCTGCATCTGCAGCGATGAGGATTTCATTGCCGCCTACAGGCTGAAATACGGCTGTGCCGTTGAACAGCTGAGCAACGGGTCCGCCTAAAAAGATCTGAAGTCTTCGTTACCGCGGACGGCGCGCTGTCAAGCGCTCACCGATGTTTTCGACCACGATCGAGTGCCTGATGAGAGTGCGGGGCGGATACTATGACACGCTCGGCCCGCTGCTTGCCAATGTCAGGCCCAGAACCCACGACAGAGATCCTTGAGCGACGGCTCGCCGTTTAACGTTTTTTGTACTGTTATCTACGTTCGACCATATTCGTCGTCGAAGCGAACGATATCATCCTCGGCGAGATAATCGCCGCTCTGCACTTCAATGATAACCAGGTCAATTCTGCCTGGGTTCTCGAGCCGATGCTTATGGCCGCAGGGGATGTAAGTAGATTCGTTTGTCCCCAGGAACAACTCCTGCTCGCCATTGACGATTTTGGCGGAGCCGCTGACCACGACCCAGTGCTCCGAACGATGATAGTGCATCTGCAGGCTCAACTGGCGACCGGGCTTCACCTCGATGCGTTTGATCTTGAAGCGCTCGCCTTCCTCCAGAACCGTATAGGTACCCCAGGGCCGGTGTACCGTGCTATGGACCAGATGAGCTTCATGTCCCGAAGCCTTGAGGCCCTCGAAGAGCTTCTTAACGTCCTGAACGCGGTCGCGGGATGTGACAAGCAAAGCGTCCGGGGAATCCACGATCACCAGATCGCTTACGCCCACCGTGCCGATGACGCGCTTGTCGGAGCTCACATAGGTGCCGGTCGTGTCGACCATGTGCACATCGCCGCGTATCCTGTTCCCGCTTTCGTCGGGGGCGATCAAATCGGCCATTGCGTTCCAGGATCCGATGTCGTTCCAATCCATGTCGCAGGGAACCACGGCAAGTCTGTTAGTCTTCTCCATGACAGCGTGGTCGAGCGAGATTCGCGGCGCGGAACCGAAATGCTCAGGCGCGAGTTCGATTTTGGCAAAGCCTTGGCATTGACTGGCGCGGCCGTTCTCGTAGCTGTCGGCGACGGCCTGGAGCACCTCGGGACAATGCAAAACCATCTCGTCGAGCATGGTTTGCGCACTGAAGCAGAAGATGCCGGCGTTCCAGAAGAAGCGTTGAGACGCGACATAGGCTTTGGCTGTATCCAGATCCGGTTTTTCAACGAAACGGACGACGTTCTCACCATCTGCTTCGATGTAGCCGAATGCTGTGTCCGGTCTGGTTGGGGTGATGCCCAATGTGGCGATCCGCCCGAGCTTCGCATGTTTCATGGCCAAGCCCATGACGTCTAGAAACGCAGGCAGGTTGCCAATCAGGTGATCGGCCGGGAAGACGCACAGGATCGCGTCAGGGCCTTGCGTTGCCCTCGCATGGATCGCGGCTGCAGCCACGGCGGCGGCCGTATCCCGAGCTTCGGGCTCGAGCAGAAAGGTGCGTGGCAGGACCACGGAATCCAGTTCGTCAAATTCGTCCTTGGTCAGGAAGAGGTGGTCCCCGGATGTCACAGCGACGAGTTCCACGACACCTTCTATCGAAGCGGCGCGCAGCACAGTGTGCTGAATGAGAGAATATCCATCCGCTACTTTGAGGAAAGGTTTGGGGTGCGATTGCCTTGAGGCGGGCCATAGCCGCGATCCGGCTCCGCCGCTGATGATCACGGGAATGACTTTCATAACCAACCTCAATTTCGTCTCTGGAGTGATCGCCCGCGTTCTTTCGAGCGTCAGCGTCACGATCGCCGTCGCTCTGGCTTGTCTGCGGCCCCCGTGTAACAGCGAAGTTCTGGCGCGTTGCAGGTGGCGTCAGATGACGACGCTATCGGTAATGTACGACGCCTCCACTGGCGTCGGTGAGAAATGCGCATTCAACTATGCCTGTTGGTTGCGTCTGCCGAATTGCGCAGGTGGCGGGTCATAACTGAGATCAGAGACTTGGCTGTCTTCTATCAAAGTCAAACGACTTGGCTCTTTCAGATCGAATTCAATTACCCGTGGTGCGAAAAGGCGTGCATATCGGCTAAAGGCGCTCGTCGGGGGAAACCGAATTACGGTATCGCAGCGCCCGAGAAGATACATCTCAACGAGGGCGGAAATTCCGCCGTCAATCCCGAGTGCTGCAGTGTGTAAGGGGCCACCTTGATTGGATCCGAAGTGCTTCGGGACAGTGAGCAGATCGGGAAACCTGGCCGACAGAAGATCCAGTATCCGCGCGCTGTCCGTGCATAAGAACAGCCGCACAGGCCTGGGGTGCGGTAACGCCTTAGCCTTGTCAATTGCAGCGCACACTTGCCGAACGGCGAGCTCCGGATCGGCCCAGTAGGGCGCATGCTCCATGATGTCTTCACCGTTACCGTGCCGAACATGAATCCCGATGATGCTGTGCCCCTCAAAACATTCCTGATAAATGGCATCTATGCGGGCTTGAATTTCTGGCCGAGGCTTGACACTCTGGAACACCTGCCGCTCTGCATCCTCATCGCACCGCCACATCAGACAAGCGTCACACACTACTGTGTTCGCTTCGACATCGTGTTCGGCCTGAAAGAGCTCGCCCAACTCATCGCGCTCTTGGAAAATCTGCTCATCTGGCCGGTAAAGGCACTCGATCGCCGGCCTGTTCCACCACTCCGGGAAGAATGGACCAGGGAAGGAAACGTCGTTGATCCGGTCGTCGGAAATAGCCGGCACGCCAGCGATGTCATTGATCGGCTGGAAGAACGCCGGAAACGCATTTGTGAAGGGTTGGTCGAGGTAGCAGGCCCCCCGCCAGTCGATGACTAGAGTTCGTCCCGACCGCTGCGCGTAGCGCCAAGCGGCCGCCAATGACCACAGACAATCACCGAACCCCGTACGCCTCCGAGAGACGACGAACCGGCGCTTTTCCAATCCACTAACATGCATTTTCGGAAATCTCGTTTCAGAGAGGAGGTTGCATCCGGCTTGGAATCCTTAGTCGACACTAGTAAACCCTGACGCCGGGCGCTTGGCAGAGGCCGGGCCGTAGGGCAGAAGAGCTCCCTCAGCACTGCCCACTTATCCCTCTCGCACAGCTTGAAGCCGATGCCCTCGCTTCCGGTTCAGCCTTCTCTAATGGGCCTCCGCGGCATATGTAAAATCTATTGAGTGGATGCCGGCCATCCATGTGTTGGATGCCATGATGAAGGGGCTCGGCTGACGCGGGCCCGGCCAATAGAGCCGAAACAGCCGGGAAACGCTGCGACACTGCCTGCCGAAGCAAATCATTCCGTCGACGCCATACGCCTAGGGTGCAAGGCTGCATACAGCAACCGGTACCGGGCGAGATGAGGTCGACAGCTCGACGCGCCTGGAACCAGCTGATCGACAGTATCTGAAGTCTGCTCCCAAAGTTCTGCACGACCTGTGCCGGATGCTGTGGTGAGGGCTCGCGGCCACGAACTTTGTCCTCGCCCCGAACGGAAGCTCGCGCCTACGACTCCGGGCCGGCGATGCGACCCCGCTGCTCGGTCAGACCATCCATTCTGTGGATGCACTTTATCCAAACAATCGATTTACTGATCCAAACAATTCCCATTAGAAGACGCTGAAGCAAGAAAGAAAGGCGTCCTCACTCGCTGATGGATGAGCAAATCAGCTGCAAGGTGCTGGGAGCACATGTCGCTCACGACGTGAGCTGAGCGGCACTCAGACCGCATGTACGAATCCGACAGGTTAGCGGCGCAACTCTATTTTGCTGTGACTCCAAGCAAGAGGTGTGCTCGGCTGGCGGACTGTCAATGACGAGCTTCGCGCCGCATCTGTCGAAGTGCTCCATAGGGCACGGGGCGGGCCGCACATTGTGTCGGCGTGGCGAGCCGGAGCCGAACTTTACACTTTAATAGAGCAGGAATAGAATGGGCGATAGCAGGAAAGTTGCTCTTATTACGGGCATAACTGGACAGGATGGTGCCTATCTTGCCCGTCTTCTTCTCAAAAAAGGCTACATCGTTCACGGGATTAAGCGACGTTCCTCTTCCTTCAACACGGGTCGTATCGAAGACCTCTACCAAGACCCGCACGAATCCGATCCGCGCCTGATCTTGCATTACGGTGACCTCACTGATTCGACTAACCTCATCCGCGTGGTTCAGGAATCTCAGCCAGACGAAATTTACAACTTGGCTGCTCAGAGCCATGTGCAGGTGTCGTTCGAAACACCTGAGTACACAGCAAACGCGGACGGTATCGGTACATTGCGACTTCTTGAGGCGATTCGCCTCCTCGGTCTGACGGACAAGACCCGCTTCTATCAAGCCTCGACTTCGGAGCTATACGGCCTCGTGCAGTCCGTACCGCAGAACGAAACGACGCCCTTTTATCCGCGCAGCCCTTACGCCGCCGCCAAGCTCTACGCCTACTGGATGGTCGTCAATTATCGCGAGGGCTATGGTATGCACGCTTCCAACGGCATTCTTTTTAATCACGAAAGCCCCCTTCGTGGCGAAACTTTTGTGACGCGCAAGATCACCCGCGCTGCCGCTGCTATCTACCTGGGCAAGCAGGACAAGCTTTATCTCGGCAATCTCGATGCTCAACGCGATTGGGGCCATGCGCGTGAGTACGTGCGAGGTATGTGGATGATGACACAGCAGGATCAACCGGATGATTACGTGCTGGCTACGGGCAAAACGACTCCTGTCCGCCAATTCGTCGAGTGGGCTTTCGAAGATATCGGCGTCGAGATCGAATGGCGTGGCAATGGTGTCGGCGAAAAGGGCTATGATGTAGCGAGCGGCAGATGCCTAGTCCAAGTGGACCCACGCTACTTCCGCCCCACGGAAGTCGATCTTCTCCTGGGTGACGCTACCAAGGCGAAGGAGAAGCTCGGCTGGGTGCATGAGACATCCGTGCGCGAGCTTGCTGCGGAAATGGTCCGCGAAGACCTGAAGGTCATGCAGACATCTGTAGTCATGAAGGAAGCGTAATGTATGATCTGAACGGAAAAACCGTGTGGGTCGCTGGCCACAAAGGTATGGTGGGCAGCGCTGTTGTACGCCGACTCGCGTCTGAAGACTGCAAAGTTGTGGCCGCCCCTCGGGGAGAGCTAGATCTCAAGCGACAGACCGAGGTTGAAAACTTCGTGGCAGTGATGAAACCGGACGCTATCATTATGGCGGCGGCAAAGGTAGGTGGTATTCTCGCGAACGCCACCTATCCGGTCGACTTTCTTTACGACAATCTGATGATCGAGGCCAATATCTTCGCGGCAGCCCACGAAAACAATGTCGACCGCGTCCTCTTCCTCGGCTCGTCTTGCATCTATCCGAAGATGGCACCACAGCCCATTCCTGAAAGCGCGCTTTTGACCGGGCCACTAGAGCGCACCAACGAATGCTACGCCGTCGCCAAGATCACCGGCATCAAAATGGCTCAAGCCTATCGCGAGCAATATGGCCGCGACTACATCTCCGCTATGCCGACGAATCTCTACGGGCCAGGCGACAATTATGACTTGCAGTCAAGCCACGTCATCCCAGCGCTGATCCGGAAAGCGCATGAAGCTAAGCTCATAAGTGATAAGCAAATCACCATCTGGGGCACGGGCACACCACGTCGGGAATTCATGCACGTGGACGACTGCGCCGACGCATTAGTCTTCCTTCTGAAGAACTACTCTGACCATGATCACGTCAATCTCGGCTGCGGACAGGACATCACGATCCTAGAGCTGACTAGAATGATCTGCCGTGTAGTCGGATTTACCGGGGAGATCGCGCATGATCACTCTAGACCTGACGGTACACCGCGAAAGCTGATGAGCGTCGACAAGCTGCGCACTTTGGGATGGGCAGCAAAGATCACTCTCATGGAAGGCATCGAGAGTGTCTATCATGCATTTCTGAACGGGAGCTACACCGAACGGCGATAGATAAGAGGATTTGCTGCGTCTCAGGCCTGTACGCGCTTTCGGGACCCAGAGCTAATGTCGACTGAGACAATCACTCGATGGCGATAGCGCTCATGTGAGCCAGCCGCGAGGAGCCCTGCCGGACCCGGACCCCATCCGCTCCAACCTCGTCGCCGTGAAGGTCACGGTGCGCTGCCCACGCCGACGCCGACTGCGTCAATCCTCACAAGGGTAACCGTCGATAACCGAACGCGTCTACGGTAACCGAATGTACTTCTTGTTCTCGTCCGAGGGATCTGTCGATGGGCATTCCGGACGAGCCAAAGTTTGAGCATGTTACCTTCAAAACCCGGTTAGCAACGTCGGATTTGGTATGAAATTCGGAACAAGTGGATTACGGGGCCTGGCGACAGAATTGGCAGGAGCCGCCTCTGCCCTATATGCAACGGCATTCGCGACATTCCTGCTGGAATCCGGCCTGGCCAGAATTGGCGACGAGATACTCATAGGGCGCGACTTTCGCGCCTCGAGTCCGGCCATCGCCGCCGTCTGTGCGGCGGCACTGTCCGCGCTCGGCTTCATCGTAGTCGATTGCGGCGCAGTCCCCACCCCTGCCCTGGCACTGTATGCTCAGGCGCGTAAGAGTGGTTGTTTGATGATCACAGGCTCGCACATTCCGGCCGACCGTAATGGAATAAAATTCTATCGACCCGACGGTGAGATCGACAAGGGTGATGAGCGGGAGATAACGCGCATCGCCTTGCAGTTGGAGAAGCGCGGATACGTCCTTGAAGGTGCTGTTGCACGTCGGCAGCACCGGGAGGCCGAATGCAAGGCCTTTTTCATGGCGCGCAATCGAAAGCTTATGGAGATTAATGCTCTAAAGGGCTTAACGGTGGGCGTATATCAGCACAGCACAGTCGCGCGCGATCTCTTGGTTGACATTCTCTCATATCACTGTGCGACGGTCGTAACCCTGGGACGTTCGGAAGGTTTCATTCCTGTCGACACTGAAGCGGTCTCTGACGAGACTGCTCAACAGTTCAAGCTCTGGGCCAAAGAGCATCGGCTTGATGCGGTCGTCTCGGCAGATGGCGATGGTGACCGCCCACTGGTAGCTGACGACCACGGAGACCCCCTTCGCGGTGATTTGTTAGGCCTGATTACGGCGAACTTCCTGCAAGCGAAGGCAGTCGTCACGCCGGTCACATCAAACTCTGGTATCGAGACCGCAGGTTCTTTTAAAGTCGTGCGTACCAAGGTTGGATCGCCATTTGTTATCGCTGCCATGCTCGATTTGGTTGCGTCGGGTCACGAGCGCGTGGTTGGTTTCGAAGCAAACGGTGGTTTGTTGACCGGCACGGACTTTGACCCGAACGGAACTAAACTGCCAGCGCTACCTACACGCGACAGTTTTCTCCCCATCCTTGCGGCACTTTCCCTTGTTAGTACAAGTGGGCAGCCACTGTCGGAGATTGGCAGTTCCTTTCAATTGCCGGCAGCGGCGGCGGATCGCTTGGAAAATTTTTCCGTCGAAAGCAGCACTCGCCTCATGACATACCTTCGTACAGCGGAAACTAACATCGCCGCCTTCGTCGGGTCGATTGGAGTGGTAAGCAAGGTTAGCGATGTTGACGGACTTCGTATCACTCTCGCGGATAAGCGTGTCTTGCATTTGCGTCCATCCGGAAATGCCCCGGAAATGCGGTGCTACGTCGAAGCCGAAAATCGGGAGGACGCGGAGCTTTTGCTCCGGACTGGATTGGATCGAATTCGTAACTGGACGCAAGGCTAAATAAAAGCCGCCTCCCTGCGTATTCCAGGTGACCCTGGGGGTCGCACAAGCTACTCAAGCGCGATCAGAACGTCCACAGTGTCCCGGCCCTGTCCGCTTTGAAGCGAACCGGAACGCCCGTGGAAACAGCCGATCCGTACCAGCCACGGAGCATCCGGTAGCTCATGGTCAAGGCAGCGCCTTCCGGTAGCGAACAGCCGGTCCCGCACTGACCGCCTGCGCCGCATGTACGATGGCGTTGGTGTCCAGGCCGTGGTGACGGTATAGGTCCGCAATAGTCCCCGTCTGGCCGAACTGCTCGACCCCGAGCGCCTTCACGCGATGCCCGTTAACCCCACCGAGCCACGCGAGCGTCGCCGGGTGGCCGTCGATCACGGTGACGATGCCGCAGTCACGCGATAGCGGCGCGAGCAGCCGCTCGATATGACTCAGGGCGCCAATCGCGCCACGCTGCCGGGCACGTTCCGCCGCCTGCCAGCCCGCATTAAGCCGGTCCGCGGAGGTGATCGCGAGCAGCCCGACATCGCGCCGGTCCTCCGCCAGAAGACCCGTCGCGGCAATCGCCTCCGGCGCGACGACGCCTTGATAAGCAATGACGACACTCGCGTTGGGCCCAGGCGGACGCAGCCAATAGGCGCCATTGACGATGTCCCGCGCGAGCGCCGGGTTCATGTCGCGCAGCGGCTGCTCGAGCGGCCGGGTTGACAGGCGAAGATAGACCGATCCTCCGGTCTGATCACGCAGCCACGTCGTCTCATCCGGATCCCCCTCGCCATTACGTTGCATGTAATCGAAGGCAAAGCGCATGATCACGGACAGTTCGTCGACGAAGGCCGGTTCGAAGGCGCAAAGCCCATCCTGCGCCATGCCGATCAATGGGGTGCCGATCGACTGGTGTGCTCCGCCCTCGGGCGCTAGCGTCACGCCCGAGGGCGTTGCGACCAGCATGAAGCGCGCATCCTGATAGCAGGCGTAGTTTAGCTGGTCGGCCGATCGGTAGATGAAGGGATCATAGACTGTCCCGATCGGCAGCAGGCGCACGCCATTGATCGAGTGCGAGAGACCGAGCGCCCCGAGCATGATCATCAGGTTCGACTCGGCGATCCCGAGCTCGAGGTGCTGCCCCTTCGGCCCAAATTCCCAGGTAAAGGTCGACGGAATGCGTTCGGCCTTGAAGGTGTCCGCCATGGTCTCCCGGGCGAAAAGGCCGCGCCGGTTGACCCAGCCACCGAGATTGGTCGAGACCGTCACATCGGGCGAGGTGGTGACAATGCGGTCGGCAAGCAGACTGCGCTCGCGTGCGATGTCGTTCAGGATCTGGCCGAACCCCATCTGGGTCGAGAGCGGCTTGCCGGGCTGCCCCGGTGACGGAAGGGTTTCAGGCACCGGCACCGACGGCGCAGACAGCCTCCTATGCCCCTCACTGAAGAACGGCGCCTTTGCGAAGAAGGCGTCAAGTTCCGCTTCCGGCAAGGTGGCGGCCGCCCATTTGTCCCACTCCTCACCCCGCTTTACGCCCATTTGCAGGCGGTAGTCTTCCATCTGCGTGGGCGTCATCTGCCCCGCGTGGTTGTCCTTGTGTCCGGCAAGCGGCAGACCGTAGCCCTTGATGGTGTAACAGATGAAGCAGACGGGACGGTCATGCCTGGACGCCGCCTCGAAGGCTTCGAGGAGGCTCGGCATGTCATGCCCGCCAAGGTTCGTCATCAACGCCTGCAACTCGTCGTCGGAGCGGCGTTCGATCAGAGTGGTGACCGGCCCTTGGTCTCCGATCTCGTCGAGCAGCCGCTTGCGCCAGGCAGCACCCCCTTGGAAGGTCAGCGCCGAATAGAGCTGGTTCGGACAGCGCTCTATCCACTCGAGCAGCTTCTCGCCCCCCGGCTCGGCAAAGGCAGCCTCTTGCAGAGCCCCGTGGCGCAGGACCATCACGTCCCAGCCGAAGTTGCGAAAAATCTGCTCGAAACGCTGCCAGAGGCCCTCCCGGATCACGGCGTCGAGCGACTGGCGATTGTAGTCGACCACCCACCAGCAGTTCCTGAGCCCGTGCTTCCAGCCTTCGATCAGGGCCTCGTAGATGTTGCCCTCATCCATCTCGGCGTCGCCGATCAGGCTGACCATTCGGCCCTCGGCACGCTCCTTCATCCAGCCGTGACCCGAGACGTAGTCCTGCACCAGCGACGAGAACAGCGTCTGAGCAACGCCGAGACCCACCGACCCGGTCGAGAAGTCGACATCGTCGACATCCTTCGTCCGCGAAGGGTAGCTCTGCGCGCCCTTGTAGCCGCGGAAGTTCATGAGCTTTTCGTGGGTCTGGTTGCCCGCCAGATACTGAAGTGCATGGAAGATCGGCGCCGCATGGGGTTTGACCGCCACCCGATCCTGCGGGCGCAGGACCGAACCGTAGAGCGCGGTCATGATGGTACTCAGCGACGCGGACGAGGCCTGATGCCCCCCGACCTTGATCTCATCGCCCTCGCGGACGTGGTTGGCGTGGTGGATCGTCCAGGCTGCGAGCCAGGAGACGCAGCGCTCGATCTCGTGCAGATATTCCAGTTTCCTCGTCATTCAGTTTCCCGCAAATCAGCTGCCGGTCTCACAGGACCCCCGCCCAAATGGTCAAAGATCGAGTTTCAACACACCTGTCGCGCGCGACACGCAGGGAGCGGTGGCCGCGTGCCTCCTTGGACAGGACGGCATCCCGATGGATCGGCTGTCCCGCCAGCATTGCGCATTCGCAGGTCCCGCACACCCCGTTCTCACACGAGGCCATCAACGGCACACCGGCCGCACGCAAGGCGGCCAGTGCCGTGGTCTCAGCCGAAACCTCAACCACCCTGCCCTCAGCCAGTTCTATGACGAATGGTTCCGGTGGCGCGCCATCAAACTCGGGAGGCTGGAAAGTTTCGAAATGAACAGTACCCTCGGGCCAGTGTTGAGCCGCGCGCCCCACAACCGCCATGAAGCCAGGCGGTCCGCAGTAGTATGTCTGCGCGTCGTCCGAACGGTTCGCCAGCAGCGCGGCGATGTTCTGCCGGGTCTGAGGCTCGTCGTCGAAATGGATCCGCACATTGCCGCCAGGAAGATCGCTCCCGATCGCCGCCAAGAGTGGCGTGAGCGCCCGGCTGCGGGTGAAATAGTGCAACTCGAAGGGCTTGGCCTGCCGGGTGAGCGCGCGCGCCATGGCCAGAATCGGGGTGATCCCGATTCCCCCTGCCAGCAGCAAAGTCGGCCCCTCGCCTGGCTTGAGCGCAAAATGGTTGCGTGGCGCGGAGACAGGCAGTGTGGAGCCGACGGCAATGGTTTCGTGGATCCACGCCGAGCCCCCACGGCCCTCATTCTCGCGCTTCACCGCGATGGTGTAGCGGCCAAGCTCGGTCGGGTCGCCGCAAAGTGAATACTGACGCACCTTCCCTTCAGGCAGATGGACGTCGACGTGAGAACCCGCTTCGAACGCCGGCAGCACAGGTTTGCGTGGGTGTTTCAGGTCGATGACCAGCACGTCGCCCGGCTCCTTGCGGGCGGCGGTCACGGTCAGCTTCATGATGATGCGCGGCGAGGCCATGGCGTTCACTCGTCGATGGGCAAGATCAGATCACCGGGGCGGATCACGCCCCCGACCTCGATTGTGCAGTTCAGGCCGGAGCGGTTCAGAAGCCCCTCGTAGAGACCCGGAAGCCCGAGCAACTCCTCGATATACTTGCACGGCACATTCATCCGGGCGGCCCTGAGAATCGTTTCCCCGACCCGGAAGCGTTTGCCGACAAGATGGCTAAGCGGAACGCCTCGTGTCGTCAGATTGCGCCGGTGATCTTCGGGTGCGAGCTTGGCCTTGAAGCCCGGAATTCTGGGTTCGCCCTGCGCGATGGCGTCCAAGACTTCAGCTTCGATCAGCGTCACTTCGCGAACGTCAGGACGCGCGGAATAGGTCCCCGTCCCCAGGTAGTAGCGGTCTCCGACAATGCCTTGGCCGGCAATAAGCTGCGCCTGCGCCAGCTCCTCCATTTCATAGGAGGCGGCAGGCGCGATATGGACGTGAAGCAGCTTTCCTCGCCAGGTCATCATCGCTCTCGGAAATTCGTCTCGTGGAAACCTGCTGCAAAACTGGCCTGATCAACAGCGCCAGTTGCATGGCATTTTCCCGGTCCAGTTGGCTGTTTGGAAAGAAATGCGGGGGGCCCTCGGACCGTTTTCAGCGCCAGCTTTCGGCGTCGCCCCGTCTCAGTTGTTCCGCGCCGGCATCGCGTCTTGCACCTGCTTGACAACCTCTCGCAGGACCTCAACGCCCTTCCCGATCTGCCGAATGCTCAAGGCGGCATAGCCCATGACAAGTCCGACGCGATCGGTGCGGCCTTGGTCCGATGGCCGTTCGTAGAGCGGCGAGATCAGGTGTAGCCCCAGGCCAGCGTCGCGGGCGGATTCGACCAAGGCCGTTTCCCGCGATCGTGGCAGGTCATTGAACCAAACCGCGACGTGCAGTCCCGCATCTGCTCCCTGGACAGTGATGCGATCCCCGAAGCTGTGCTGCAAGGCACCCAACAACGTTTCCCGACGCTCGCCGTTCAGCCTGCGCACACGGCGCACATGGCTTTCGTAGCCGCCGCTCTCGATCAACGATGCCAGCGCTTCCTGTTCAGCGACCGGCGAATGCCGGTCTGCGAATTGTTTGGCGGTTGCGAAGACCTCCTGCAATTCGGGCGGGACGACGAGGTAGCCGATGCGCAGCATCGGCGAGAGCGTTTTGGAGATCGTGCCGAGGTAGATGACAGCCCCGTGGTCCTCGAGACTGTGCAGCGGAGGGACCGGATTGATGTCGTAGCGATATTCGCTGTCGTAGTCGTCCTCGATCACATAGGCGTTGTTGTGCCGCGCCCATTTCAGAAGCTGATGGCGGCGCGCGATCGGCATGACGCCGCCCAGCGGAAACTGATGCGATGGCGTCACATAAGCCAGTCGTGCTCCGATCCCCGCCAGCAACTCGGTCCTCATCCCGTCTTCGTCGACGATGACCGGGATGGGTGAGGCACCCGTACTGGCAAAGACCTGACGCGCCATCCTGTAGCACGGATCCTCGATGACGAAACGGTCGGCGGGATCGAGAAGCAGGCGCGCGCACAGATCAAGGCCCTGCTGCGAACCGTTCACAACTATGATCTGGTCGAGGTCGCAGCTCAGGGTCCGGGCGCGCCAGAGATAGCCCTGAAGCGCCTGGCGAAGCCGGCGCGAGCCGCGAGGATCGTCATAGGCAAGACGCAGCGGGCGCTGCCCCATCGCCTCGTTCATCGCGCGTTTCCAGACCAATGAAGGGAAATCCGACGGCGCCAGGTCGCCATAGCGGAACTCGACCTTCAGCCCAGTCGGCAGATAATCTGGCCAGGGTGACGTCGCGCGCAGCCGCTCGCCATATGCGGACAGGTGGATCGGGCCGACCCGTTGCGCGTGAGTGCGCCCCGTCCCATGGCCCATCAACGAAGACGCAACGCGAGGTCGTGCGCCTTGACGGACTTCGATGAAACCCTCCGCAGCCAGTTGCTCATAGGCGACCGTCACCGTGGTTCGCGAAACGCCGAGGTCATTTGCCAGGGCCCGGGAGGATGGCAACTGACTGCCGGTTTCGTAGACGCCGCCGAGGATTTGCTCGCGAAGGGCTTCGTATATCTGGCGTGCACCCATCGCGTGCGAGCGCGCTGCAGACCCGGCACTTGAAGACTGGACCATCTCTTTCATCGCCAACTGGATATTTCACATTGGCCAGGTTGCCGTCAATCTTTCGGAACCCCAAGAGAGATCGCAGAGGCCGAATGACCAGCTCCCATCAATCCGAAACCGATGCTCCCACGGGGTCGCTCAACCGCACCAGCCCCGGATTTGCCACCCGGGCGATCCATCATGGCTACGATCCGGCCGACTTTTCCAATGCCGTCCAGCCGCCAGTGTTCCTGACGTCAACCTATGGGTTCGAAAGCGTGGCAGCAAACGATGCCGCCGCCGCCCTTGGTGGACGGCTCTATGCGCGCGAATACAATCCCACGACCGAGATCCTCGAGCAGCGGCTCGCGAATCTGGAAGGAGCCGAGGCGGGGCTGGTTGTTGCCTCGGGGATGGCGGCCTTCGGCACTCTGATCCTGTCGCTCCTGTCCCAGGGCGATGAACTCATCGTCCACAAGACGCTTTATGCGAACACGCTTGCCATGGTCGAACAGGCGGTCCCCCGCTTCGGCATCAAGGTCGTCGCGGTCGATCTGTCAAATCCCCACAATCTCGATGCTGCGATCACCGAGCGGACGCGGCTGGTTTTCTTCGAGACGCCGGTGAATCCGCTGAGCCGCATCCTCGACATAGCGGCAATTGCCGAGCGCGCTCACGCGCGCGGTGTAAGGGTTGCAGTCGACAGCACCTTCGCCTCGCCCGCGCTCCAGCGACCGCTTGAGCACGGGGCGGACATCGTGCTCCATTCGCTGACCAAGTACATCAATGGTCATGGCGATGCCCTTGGCGGGGCGCTTCTCGGCGACGCCCAAACGCTCCGTACGCTGCATGAAACGGGTCTGCGCTACATCACCGGCGCAGCGCTCTCGCCCATGTCAGCTTTCCTAATCCTGCGCGGTCTCAAGACGCTGACGCTGCGAATGGAACGGCACAGCGCCACGGCCCTTGCGGTGGCTCGGGCGCTGGAAGCGCACCCGGCGGTGGCATTTGTGAGTTATCCGTTCCTCGACTCGCACCCTGATCAGGTGACGGCGCGAAAACAGATGTCCAACGGATCGGGCATGTTGGCCTTTGGCCTCCACGCTGGATACGAAGGAGCGCGCCTGATGATGGACCGGCTCAACCTGATCACTCGCGCCGTCAGCCTCGGCGATGCCGACAGCCTTATCTATCATCCAGCAAGCCTCACCCGTGCTCGGCAGCCGATCCGCAAGGATGCCCATTTGGCCGATGGAGTCGGCGAGGATCTCATGCGTCTCTCGGTGGGGCTTGAAGACGCTGATGACCTGATCGCCGATCTGCGGCGGGCTTTGGACGTCTTGTAATGACCTGGCGTGCGGCCACCTCTGCGCTCACACATAGATCTGGAGCCTTGCCATGGCATTCCTGAGCGGTCTTTCCGCGTTCCCCATCACCCCGACCAATCGTGACGGCCGCGTCGATAGCGTTGCCCTGCGCAGGCTGATTGCTCGGCTTGGCGCCGCTCAGGTCGATTCCATCGGTCTTCTCGGCAGCACCGGCACATACATCTATCTGTCGCGCGAGCAACGGCGGCGGGCGCTCTCCGAGACCTTGGACCAAACGGCGGGGCAAATGCCGGTCGTAGTGGGTGTGGGCGCGCTGCGCACCGATGAAGCCGTGGGGCTCGCGCAAGACGCCAAGGCCCTTGGAGCAGCTGCGGGTTTGCTTGCCGCCGCCTCCTACACCCCGCTTACTGATGACGAGGTGTTCGAACATTTCTCCACTGTGGCGCGCGAAAGTGGCCTGCCGATCGTCGTCTACGACAATCCAGGAACGACGCATTTCCATTTCAGTCCACCCCTTGTCAGCCGCCTGGCAAAGGTGGCTGGGATTGTCGCCATCAAGAATCCGACAGACAAAAGCGATGCGATCAAGAACCACCTGACCGCCCAGAGGCGCACACTGCCGGAAGGGTTCTCGATTGGCTACAGCGGCGACTGGAACGCCGCCGAGGCCATGATCGCCGGCGCCGACACATGGTACAGCGTCCTTGCGGGCATCCTGCCCGAGGTCTGCATGACGATCGTCACAGCGGCGCAACAGGGCGATGCGGCCGAAGCGCGACGGATCAATGCCGCGCTGGTCCCGATCTGGAGCCTCTTCAAGGAGTTCTCGAGCCTTCGCGTCGTCCATGCACTCGCTGAATTGCTCGACGTTTGCAGTGCCGAACCCCCGCGTCCCATCCTGCCTCTGCCCCCAGCAGCGAAGCGCCAGATCGCCGCCGCGTTGAAAGGTTTGCCATCGGATGCCAGCCGGTGAACAGCAAACCCCGTTCGGCAAGTGAAAGGTATTTACCCGCTCATTTCGAGAACTGATCGAAAACAACGCACTCGGCGTGCTGATAGCCATGGCTGGAGCGGTCTCGACGCCAATCACACCCCCTTCGAACTCGACAATCGACTGCGGAGGTACAGACTGCGCAGGGCACTCCGCCCATGCCGCACCGTTCGCCTTCAAACTAGGAATCGGTGGTTTATCCATTGGAATGGCATCGAGCCGGCGCTTTACTTCCGGCCCGGTGCGCGCATTGAAGCCGGTGCCAATGCCGCCGGCGAACACCAGATTTCCGTCCTCGACATTCGCCAGAGCACGCTTCCCGACCGCCGTAACTGTTGCCGGGTTCGCAGCCGATGACGATGAACTCATCACTCAGCACGCATTTTGTCTCACCCATTCTTGGCGCCGGCCGGATCGATATGGACTGACACGCAGCTTGGAGACGATGCCCTCGAGGCCGAACTGGGAGACTTGCGCGAGAATGTCGCTGCCGCCGCTGATCTCGTCGCTCAGAACGATGCCGTTTGGCGGCGTCTCAGCAGGTTAACTAGCGCTTTGCGCCGATCGACGAGTGGCCGATCGCGAAGACCCTCGCCGTCGATCTTGAGCAGGTCGAAGCCGGCAAGCATGGTCCTGACGTCTCCCGCCGGGGCCAAGAGCCCGCTGAAGACTGGGAATGCGCGACAAGCCTTCTGGTCAACGACGAACGCCTCACCGTCTATTATCGCGTCCGAGGCGCCGAGCTCGGCCACCGCCCGGGACGATAGCCGGAAACCTGAGGGTCCAGTCGTGGAGGTTGCGGGTCGAGGTAGGCCCCCATCGATAGTCGTCCCATTTCATTTCGTGTAGCCAATCAGGGCCCTGCCGGACGCGGCCGACCAGCGGTCGATGTTCGCGACGACCCGAATGTCCAGTCTCGTGTAACCCAGCCTAAAGCGGCCTGTCCGCCCAAAAAATGACATTCAGTTGCCTCCAGCCTTTCGACACGACCCACTTCACGATCTCGTAACTCGCCAACCTAGCGGCTTGTTGCTTGAGCTGCGCGTTCCTACGGTGTGGTCGCTAGGCCTCAGCAACAAGAGCTCGGTTGCCAGGCGGGCGGAGGCTCAACGAGATAGCCAGCTCAGGACAAGGAGAGCAAGCAATGGTCGCTTTTACCCTCAATGGCGAGGCGCGAACACTCGACGTCGATCCAGAGATGCCGCTGCTCTGGGCGGTCCGTGACGTCATCGGACTCACGGGAACGAAATTCGGTTGCGGGCTTGCCCAGTGCGGCGCTTGCACGGTTCACGTTAACGGCATGCCGACGCGCTCGTGCCAGACCGCAGTCGGCGACATCGAAGGAGCCTCGATCACCACCATTGAGGGTGTGTCGGGCAAGATAGGCGAAACGGTCCAGGCCGTGTGGGCCGAGTTCGACGTACCTCAATGCGGCTATTGCCAGTCTGGCCAGATCATGTCGGCCGTGGCCCTCCTTACAGAAACGCCTAAGCCGACGGACGATGATATTGATTCGGCGATGAGCGGCAATCTCTGCCGCTGCGCCACCTATCATCGCATCCGCGCGGCCATCCACGAGACCGCCAACCGGCTGGAGACTTGAGGCATGTCGCAGTTTCTCTCGAAGCATACTGCCGTGCGGCCCACGCGCCGCTGGTTCCTCGTCGGCGCGGGCGTCACCACCGGCGGCCTCGCAGTGGGCTACCGGCCAGTGCTGGCGGCGCCCGACATCGCACAAACGACCCCTGCAAAGGTTCAGGCGAACCCCTTCCAGACCTATGTCGAGATCACAAAGGAGAACCGAATCATCATCCACTCCTCGCAGTTCGAGATGGGACAAGGCTCCTATTTCGGCATCGCCACCCTGGTTATGGAAGAGCTCGACGGCGACTGGGCGCAGGTGGACGTGGTCGGCGGATATGGCAATACCGCGCTCTACGGCAATCTCGCCTGGGGCGGGGCCGCACAGGCAACTGGTGGCTCCACGTCGATGGGCTCGTCGTGGGAACGCTACCGCACGGCGGGTGCTGCCGCACGGGCCTTGCTGGTGGCGGCCGCGGCGCAGCGGTGGGACGTGCCAGCCGGCGAGATCAAAGTCGCTTCCGGGGTCGTGTCGCACGCCTCAGGGATGCAGGCGCGCTACGGTGACCTGGCTGAAGCCGCAGCGGGAATGCCGGTTCCCGACGACGTGCCGCTAAAGCCGCGCGACAAGTGGGCCCAGATCGGATCGGACAGCCTCAAGCGCTACGATTCCGCCGGCAAGACCAACGGCGCGCAGACCTACACGATCGACCTCATGATGGAGGGACTCCAGACGGCCGTTATGATCCATCCGCCGAAGTTCGGCGCCGAGATCGAGAGCTTCGACGCAACCAAGGCCAAGGCACTCGACGGCATTGTCGATGTCGTCCAGACGCCGCGAGGCATTGCCGTGGTTGGCAGGGACACCTGGACGGCGCTGAAGGGCCGCGACCTCGTGGAGGTGACCTGGAACGAGGAGAAGGCCGAAGAGCGCGGCACGGCCGAGATCATGGCCGAATACAACAAGGCAGCAGACGATCTGGGCGCGGCCACCGCGCGCGACGACGGTAACACTCCCGCAGCGTTCGCCAGTGCTGAGAAAATCATCGAGGGGCACTACGAATTCCCCTATCTTGTCCATGCTTCGATCGAGCCACTCAACGCGGCCGCCCGAATCAACGAAGACGGCACCATCGACGTCTGGGGCGGACACCAGATGCCCGACCTTTATCAGGCGGCTGCCGCTCAGGTAGGCGGCACCACGCCGGACAAGGTGAGGCTGCACGTGATGAAGACCGGCGGCAGTTTCGGCCGCCGCGCGGTCTTGGATGCAGATGTCATTATCGAAGCTGTTTCCACAGCGCGTGCACTGGGACGCGGCAAGCCAGTGAAGGTGCAGTGGACCCGCGAGAATGACATGCGGGGTGGGCGGTACCGGCCGGCCTATGTGCACGCAGTCAAGGCGGGGCTCGACAAGAAAGGCAATGTCGTCGCTCTCCATGACCACATCGTGGGCCAATCGGTCTTGGGCGGTTCGACCTCTGCGGCGATGATCAAGAACGGCATCGATCCAACCTCCGTAGAGGGCGCCACCAACCTGCCCTATGCGATCCCGAACCTGAAGGTCGAGCTGACCACCACGGACGTGAACATCCCGGTGCTGTGGTGGCGTTCGGTAGGCTCCACCCACACCGCTTACGCGGTGGAAACCCTGATCGATGAGCTCGCCGCCGCTGCGAACCGTGATCCGGTCGACTTCCGCTTGTCAATGCTCGGTCACCATCCACGGCATGCCGCCGTGCTTAAAGTGGCTGCTGAGAAGGCAGGCTGGGACAAGCCTCTGCCGGAAGGCCGTTTCCGCGGCGTGGCCCTGCATGAAAGCCTCTCGACCTATGTCGCCGATGTGGTGGAGATCACCCTCAACGATGAAAATGGTTTCAAGGTCGACCGCGTCGTCTGCGCGGTAGATTGCGGCACCGCGATAAATCCTGACCAGATTCGCGCTCAGATGGAGGGCGGTATCGGATTCGGGCTAGGTGCGATCCTCCAGGAGGAGCTGACCCTGAAGGGCGGTGTCGTAGACCAAGAGAACTACGATACCTATACACCGCTCAGGATCGAGCAGATGCCGCGAGTCGAGGTGCACATTGTGCCGTCCGAGGAGCCGCCCACGGGAGTTGGTGAGCCAGGTGTGCCGCCGATCGGCCCGGCCGTCGCCAACGCGCTACGGGCGGCGACGGGCAAGACTATCCGCAAGCTGCCGATTATAAAGAACATGTCAGGAATGACACCATGAAACAGCCGCGATGAAGATCGCGCCGTTTTCGAACGCCTCCTGACAGGCGCTCATTTCCATTGGTCAAATTCCGGCGGCTGCCCGCTCCAATATCCGGTTTGGAGACGGCACCCCGTGTTCTGAACGACCACAGACGGGCCTTGGCGCCGGTTCCACTGAAGAACCGCTTTCGAGACGCAAACGCGTCCACTCCATGAAGAGCACAACCGTATAGCACCAGGAAGGCTAGCTACCTCCATCGCTTCGGAGACCCAGGAACCCTCAGAAAACCGAACCTCCCGAGCTCAGAGGCGCTCGTGATCACAATCGCGCTGGTGCCTGGATCATTGTTCAAGGGCTTGCCGATAGGCAGGCGAGATGGCCGATCGACATGATCTTCGCCGGATGCCCTACAAACACAATGCCAGCCGCTGTCACGGAGTCGCGAAGACGAAGGCAATGAGGGTCGACGCCGATACTCATCGTTTGGTTGACAGAGCGCTTGGAATGCCATGCGCTTCACATCGGAGTAGCCATCCGGGAAGCCTGAAGCGCTTTGAAAACGCATGTGCTGCGGCTGTTATTCATAGCGTGGATGACTTTGATCAAAACAATCGATTTCATCACTCTTCCGGAATCGTGCATGGACAAAAAAGAGCCTCACGCACCAATCACACGCTGCTCTATCGCGTGACGAAAGCTGCCTTAGGAATAATCCAAAGGAGAAAATCTTCGATGCGCCCTGACGTGCAGTGGAGGTCGTGCCGAGAAAGTGAGTTGCAACTGGCCGACAATGTCGGGCGGTGCGACCATGGTCGCTTCGGAGAATGAAATCGGGCCAGTTCACGGGGGCGGTACTGTTATTCGTCGACGGCAGCCCTTCCCAAGAACAGGCGGCATCGCAAGTTGGTTCTGCCGATGAAAACGACATCGCCGGATACATGTCAGCAGCCGCTCAGGATTGGATGATCCAGCCAAGCTCTCGGCGTGATGGCACTGTAGGCGTCACAGTCGAAGCATCTCATTGATCGTTTATGAGGCTTTCTTCGATGCCGCTGATGCCTGACGGGCGGTCGCAGCTGCAGGCGACAACACGGCCTATTTAGTTGGAAACAGTCGAGGTAAGCCAATTTGGCTTCCCGTTACTATTTGGAGAAAGAAATGCTGTGCCTAGGAATCAGCGGCGGACTTGACCAAGTCCATGAAAACCGATTCGAGCGTCCGAACGCCTTTATGCACGATGGCGCCGCGGTGCTCGTCCGAGACGGAAAGGTGATAGCCGCCGTAGAAGAGGAACGCCTCAATCGAATCAAGCACTCGAACAAGCTGCCAAGTGGTTCGATTCAATACTGTCTCTCGACGGCCGGGGTTCAGCTCAGCGACATTGATCGTGTCGCGGTCTACGCCAGCGAGCCCTATGCCAACGCCATGCTTGAAGGTATGTCCGCTTCCCAACCGGACATTCTCTCCACTCCGTTGGATGCTAAAATGTTGGTGCAGAACCTGTTAGCGCGTGAGTTCGGCACTAAGTTGGACAGTTCGCGTATTTCATTCGTAGGTCATCATCAGGCGCACGCCGTGAGCGCCTTTGCAATGTCGGGCTTCGAACAAAGTCTCATTCTAGCGATTGATGGCTGTGGTGATTTCCTGTCGGGCCTTGTGGCGGTAGGGTCTGGCACAGAAATTACGCAAATCGAGGCTTTCCCGGAGGACAATTCTCTTGGGCTGTTTTATCTCGAGACGATCCGCTGTCTCGGCTACGGCATGTTCGACGAGTATAAGGTAATGGGACTCGCGCCCTATGGCGACCCCGCTCCCTATCGCGAGCTCTTCGAGCAGTTCTACGAGCTCTCCGCCAACGGTGGCTACCGTGTTCACCTCGACCGCATCGGTCCGGCGTTGCTCCGCAACATCGAGATCAGGCGGAAGGGAATGCCTTTCACCCAGCAGCATCGAGATGTGAGTGCGTCACTGCAGGAAGCGCTTGAGCGGATCGTGTTCCACATTCTCCGGCACCACCGTGAGGCCACCGGCATGAAGCGGTTGTGTCTGGCGGGAGGGGTAGCCCACAACTGCACGATGAACGGCAAGCTGCTGTATTCAGGGCTTTTCGAAGACATCTTCGTGCAACCCGCGTCTCACGACGCTGGCTGCGCATTGGGAGCTGCGCTGATAGTCTCTAACGAGATGGGCCGCCCCGCGCCGCGTGAGCGACTGCAGGAGGTCTATTGGGGTCCTGATCTCGGGAGCGACCGCGCCGTGGAACAGGAACTGAATGCATGGTCCGGACATCTCGAGGTTGAACGCTCTTATGACGTAGCGAGCAGTGCAGCCCACTGGATCACCAACGGCGCCGTGATCGGCTGGGTGCAGGGTCGTTCGGAGTTTGGGCCACGTGCGCTGGGCAACCGCAGCATTCTTGCCGACCCTCGGCCCGCTGCAAACAAGGACCGGATCAATGCCATGGTCAAGAAGCGCGAAGGCTATAGGCCTTTCGCACCATCTGTGCTGGAAGAGGATGCGAGCGAATTTTTCGACCTCCCGGACGGTAAACACGAATTTCCATTCATGAATTTCGTCGTTCGCGTGCGTGACTCAAAGCGCGCCTTGTTGGGTGCCATTACGCACGTCGACGGTACGGCTCGGCTGCAAACAGTATCGCGCGATGCCAACCCCGCTTACTGGGAGGTCATCAATGCGTTCAAGAAGCGGACAGGCACTCCAATTCTGCTCAATACGTCCTTTAACAACAATGCTGAACCGATCGTGGATACGGTTGCAGACGCGATTGCCACATTTTTAACGACAGAGCTGGATGGACTTGTGGTCGGGCCCTTCCTGGTAAAAAAACGGGCTGCAACGCTGCAGGATTGGACTGCGCTTTCGATTTCATTGCCTCCCTCAGTCTCCCTACATCAAACCCGTGCTTACACAGCGCGAGATCATCAGGAGACTGTCTGCGAGATTATTCCGAACCACTCCAGCATTGACAGTGTGCGAATTTCAAACGACCTGTTTAATCTGCTGATGCGGATTGAGGGCGAAGCCGTGTTAAGCGATCACCTCAATATAATTGCGCCGGATCAAGCTGAGCATGAAGCTCTGATGGAGGACCTGCGAAGACTGTGGGAGCAGCGCCTGGTTCGGCTGCATCCCTCACAAGCTGCTCGGATGGATCATGGGTCCGATCAAACGCCGGACGCCTAATAGGCTATCAATGTGATAGAGATGCCGCTCAAGCTCGGCCAATCAATAGTGTTCATCGACCCCGCCTGCGAGCTCACCGCTGTGATTAGGGGGGGGTCGAGGTCGCCCTGGTCAGTATGCTTAGGAATGCTAGGGTCTGGCCTCGATATTGACCGGACTTCTGTGTCGAGAGGTCCAGCCCGCAGAACTTTAGAAACTGGCGATGATGACCTAAGCGGCGAAGATCGCCGGCTTCGGCAATGACGGTCAATGCCTTGATCGGTCCGATGCCCGGGATTTGTCGCAGGAGCTGGTAATCCTGGCTGTGCCGCAGCAGATCGTCGGCCTGTGCTTCGATCTCATTGCGGTGCCGGATCAGGCTGCGTGCTTCGTCAATGACCATCCGGAACATGCGAATGGCAGGCGCATCAAGTGGCAGCGGCAATCCGATCGATGGGCGCGCCGTCTCGAAAATATCCATCAGAATCTGTGTCTTGCTGACCTTGCGGCCGACGACATCCCAAGCTGCTGCCACAAACTCCTCCTTCGTCAGCGCCGTGATGCTTGCTGGGGTCGAAAAGGCATCGAGGAAGGCAAAGAACCAATCGCTGCGGCTGTTCCCCCGGAAGCGATCGATCTCGGGAAAATACAGCGGCTGGTAGTGTGTCAGCATGCGGTGCTGGATCTCGGTCTTGGCCCTGGCGATCGCTTCATGTGTCTTCGACAGTTCATGCACGTCGTTGATGCCGGCTCGCAGCGGATCATGGTAGACCTGCGTCGCCTGGATCCTGAGCATGTGTAGGATCACCTGGGCATCGATCTTCTTGCCGACTATGACGCCGAAGGCCTCAAGAAGCCCAGGCATCTGTTCTCGATTTTGCCTACTAGGCTGACGAGAAGGTCGCGTGCCGACAGCAGCACCCGCACGACACAGGTGCCGTGGCTCTTGGTGCGAACCTGCTTAAAACATCCGGTCCGTCCGATCTGGCAAGGCCCGCCGCTCGTCGGGGCCCGATTTGTTCGGCATCATCGAGAGGGCGGCGCTTGACACGATCGGAAGTCCGCGCTTCGTTAACTCGTTCCAGAGCCAGACCGCAAGCGGTCACGGCTCCATGCCGATCCGCTCCGTCTCCGCAGTTCACAGTCCCGCCCGCATCTCCCGGTCGGGCCCGGGTAGCCATTGCGCTGCAAGGCGGGTCTGATCGCTAGGGCGGCGCCCGCCACCATCTCCATCATCGGTTCGGCGACATAGCCAATCATCTCCCGTAAGAGAAGTGCTTTCAGGCAAGTTCCGCAGGTTCAAGGAGATCGTTGACGGCGGCCACTTGGGAGCTGCGTCGAGTGCATGGTCGAGCTTGCCGCCCAAGGTACGTGGCTTCGAAACGCGTGCGATTGCGCCTCATTCAAGACCGGTAGCGGGTGGTCGCCGACATACGAGGGGGCGCAGGCGCCTGAAACGAACCCGTCGG
This sequence comes from Mesorhizobium sp. M0227, assembly GCF_040321855.1. NCBI lineage: Bacteria > Pseudomonadati > Pseudomonadota > Alphaproteobacteria > Hyphomicrobiales > Phyllobacteriaceae > Mesorhizobium > Mesorhizobium sp. M0227. The sequence continues at coordinate 27,289 of NZ_JAMYSJ010000025.1, forward strand.
CCACTACGGAGCAATCCTGCCGCCTGACCAGGCGCGTGGGAAAGTATCACAACGGTGACCACAGCGTCGCTTCAGGCCGTCAAAAGCTATTGCCGTGCGTCAAGGCGGGCTAGGTGACCCGTCGGAGGCCGGCACCAGCGGCTTTGTCGGGACAAGACAAATGCTATTGGGATTTGGCCGCCGCAGCCGCGAGCATCGCTTCTCCCATCGCAATGGCCCCTTGGGCACGCAGCATTTTACCAGGGTTCTGAATGTCGCGCACCTCTTTGTTCTGGCTGAGTTTTGATTTTCCAACCAGGCCGGTGATCTCGATCTCCAGGGCGACGATTGCCTTAACCATCGTGTCGATGAAGTCCTTCGGCGCGTCGCCCATCTTCCACGGGGCAGGCTGCGAGGCTTCTTGCATATGAGTGAGCTTCGCCACGTTACGGCGTACATATCGCTCATCATCCCGGACAGTGATGCGTCCGTGGGCGTGGACGACGAGATAGTTCCACGTCGGCACCTGCTTGTGGAGTTCGTGCTTGCTTGGATACCAGTTCGGCGAGATGTAAGCGTCGGCCGCACGGAAGATTACGAGAACCTCATCGCCATTGGCGACTTCCTCCCAGACTGGATTCTTGCGAGCGACATGGCAATTGAGAACGCCCTTGTCTCCCTTCGAGCGGTCAAGCTCGAAGGGGAGGTGGTTCGCGTCCAGTGTGCCTTTGCTTTGGGTGACGAGGATACCAAGCGGGTGTTTCTCGATAAGCTCGAACAGGGCGTTCTGATCAGGGACGGCAAAATGAGGCGGAACGTACAACGGTTTATCTCCTGTCGCGAATGTGCGGTTGCTAGTAATCGGCGGAGCCTTACGGAACGGGCTCCTGAATCTTCGCTGCCGTCGACGAGTGCCCCGGATCTCGGTGTCCACCACGCTCAAGAACCGCCATCGAGAAATGGGCGGGCACATCAGATGCCGCCGCGTATGCGTGCGGTTGGTCAGTGACAAGCCGCGCACTCTCGCCTTCGCTTAAAATGACCACATGGGTACCTACCACAACGCTCAGGGCACCCTGACTGACCGAGATCAACTCGCGCGTATCCGGACTATGAGCATCTGCGGAAAACACGTCGCCCGGCATCATGACCCAGCTCCACAATTCGAACATCGTGCGCCCCGAGGTCGATGAATGAAGTTGTGCAAAGCTTCCCTTGGCGCTTGTCCAAAGCGTCCTCGTCTCTGTCGGCTCAATAGGAAGGCGAACTGTGGAAGGATCGTCATTCAGCAAATCGGCCACGGAGAGCGAAAACGCCGCCGCCAGTCGGCAAAGTATGCCGATACTAGGGTTCGCCTTGCCTTGCTCCAGCGAGACGACGGTTCCCTTGGACAGGCCGCTCAGTTTTGCCAGGCGATCCAGGGTCAGATTTTGGTCGCGCCTCAAGTCTCGGATTCGAACAGCTATCGCTTGCCCAAGGACCTGCTCGGCATCAAAGGCTGTCGTAACATCGGTCATTATATTGACTTAGGACCTCGGCTCACCTATTGCGGTCAGTATAATGACCGGGGCGAAATTGCAACTGCCCGTTAGGAAGGAAATAACCGATGCGTTTTGAGACGAAGGCGATCCACTGCGGCCGAGGGGTCGACGCGTCCACGGGGGCCGTATCCATGCCGCTGCACACCAGCACGACGTTCGAACGCGGTGTCAACGGGTCATTTCCGTCCGGCTTCGAATACACAAGGGATGGAAATCCTACACGCAATGCGTTCGAGGCGGCCATGGCGACGCTTGAGGGAGGGGAAGACGGCATCGCCTTCGCTTCGGGCATGGCCGCGATCGCTGCAGTTTTCGAGAGCCATCCGTCGGCGGGTCGGATCGTTCTGCCGGATGACATGTATTTCGGCATTCGTTCGCTGATCGAAGAGACCGACATTGGGTCTCGTTTCGACTTTGCCCCAGTCGACATGCGCGATTTGGACGCTTTGCGCGCCGCGGTGACATCGAAGCGGACTGGCCTCGTCTGGATCGAGACGCCGTCAAACCCGATGATCCGCGTTGTCGACATTGCGGCCATCTGCGCAATCGCGCACGAGGCAAACGCCTTGGCGGTGGTGGACAATACGTGGGCCACCCCAGTGCTTCAACTGCCACTCGAAATCGGGGCAGACGCGGTGATGCACTCGGCGACAAAGTACATTGGCGGCCACTCGGATTTGATGGCCGGTGTCGTCATTGTCCCAAACGCGTCACCCCTCGGTCGCCCATTGCGGATGGTCCAGAAACACAAGGGCAGCGTCGCAGCGCCCTTCGACTGTTGGCTGGCGTTGCGGGGCCTGCAGACATTGCCGGTCCGCATGCGCGCCCATTGCGAAGGCGCCCAGAAAGTGGCCGAGGCCCTGGCGTCTCATCCGCGCGTCGAAAAAGTGCTCTTTCCTGGCCTGCAAACTGACCCGGGACACGATCTTGCTACGCGGCAAATGAGCCATTACGGAGCGATGCTATCCTTTATCGTCGAGGGCGGAGCCGATGCTGCAATGGCCGTGGCCGGCCGCCTGAAGATTGTTGTCCGGGCGACAAGCCTTGGCGGGACGCATTCTCTGATAGAGCATCGCGCATCCGTTGAAGGTGCGAAGTCCAAAGCGCCAGGCGGATTGCTGCGAATTTCTGTAGGGCTTGAACATCCTCAGGACATTATCGATGACCTGATGCAGGCCCTAGGCGAAACCTTCAAAGCGGGAGTCCAATGACGGGTGCAAGAACTCTGGCGCCGCTTTATGTGGCGGCTGGCGCAGCCGACGATCGGCAGAACAATGTTCCTGCTGAGTAGAACGCACGTCCTCTGGTGAACCGCTATCGCCGTGTCGCATCGTCTCGGGCGCGTGGTCGCATGGGTGATGAACGTCTTCGGGTTTCTGGACGATGGCCACGCGCTCGACCGGAAGCGGAAATACCCAGATTTGCCGTTGACCTACTGCTGCTCAACCTCGTCGGAGATCGCGGTCAACAGATGGGATGGATGTGCTGGCACTACGGCAGTTTGACAAGCCGGCCATCGGGGCGCTAGCACCGTCCAAAGCCAAGAGTCGCAGGGCAGAACTGACCGCACCAAGCGGGCTGCGGGACCCATCAGCTAACGGCCAGGTTGGTACCTCAACGCGCATCAGCACCGTGGATGCCACATTGTCCTTGTTGCGAGCGCGATCTCGGAACTTCGTTGTGACGCAGTCAGTGCACAGAGCGCACCGCTGCAAGCAAATGAGCGGAAGAACGACACTCAGTGGAGGTGAGAAGTGATGCGGCGTCAAGATCCTCCGCGCTTTGCGGCAAACACACTGATCCCTCTTCACAACCCGGTCTTTCGTTCTATCTGGACAGCCACGCAGATATCCAGCCTTGGCTGGCTGGTGCAGAGCGTGGCTATAAGCTGGCTCATGGCCACGATTTCAGCCTCCGATCTGATGGTTGCGCTCGTACAGGCTGCATCGACACTGCCCGCGTTCTTCTTGTCGATCCTTGCTGGAGCCATTGCAGACAGCTTCAGCCGCCGTGGCGTGATGCTTGCCGGACACTGCCTGATCGCACTGGCATCCACGGCGCTGGCACTCTCTGTGGGACTGGGCTTTGCTAGTCCATGGCTAATCCTGGGACTGAGTTTCTTGGCCGGATGCGGCTTTGCCTTGAACGATCCAGCCTGGCACGCCTCGGTCGGCGATATCCTGGAAAAGCGCGACATACCCGCTGCAGTGACGCTGATGTCGGTGGGGTACAACGTGGTTCGGAGCATAGGACCGGCGCTGGGCGGTGTAATCTTAGCTTTGCTGGGCCCCCTTACGGCTTTCGCCCTCGCTGCGCTAAGTGACCTGGTCCCGTTGAGCGCTGTTTTGCGCTCACAGTGGCAAGTTCGCTCTTCGCCTCTTCCGCGCGAGCGGATGACTACGGCCATTCATGATGGCATGCGATTCACGGCGATATCCTCAGAGATCAGAGTGGCGATCGTGCGTGCAACCCTGTTCGGGCTATCAAGCATCTCGATCCTTGCTTTGCTCCCCCTCCTGGTTCGCGACCAGCTGGCGGGAGGGCCAATTGTGTACGGCGTGCTATTGGCCGGCTTCGGCACAGGCGCCTTCATCGCCGGCATTGGCAGCAGCTACTTGAGACGCATCACGTCCCAGAACCGATTGATCACGCTCGCATCCGTTGCTTGCGCAACGTGCTGCCTTTTGATGGCCCTCACATCGTCGGTGGCTGTGGCGGCGATCGCGCTTGCAATCGGTGGCGCTGGCTGGGTTGTCACCTGGACCGGAACCGACGTGTGTGTGCAGTTGGCAAGCCCAAGGTGGGTCGTTGGTCGCACCCTGTCCATTTATTACGCCCTGACCTACGGCGGCATGGCAGCGGGTAGCTGGATCTGGGGTGCTGTCGCGCAGTACTATTCGCTGACGTGGGCTTTGGAAGGTGCTGCAGCGGCACTGTTGCTGGTCGCGGCTGTGGGAAAGCTATTGCCGGTGCGGCTATGGGAGGAATCGGATCAAGCGGCCGTCGACTTCAGGCCACCAGAACTGGCCCTCCCTTTGAAGCCCAGGAGCGGTCCGATCGTGATCAAGGTGGAGTACTCGATACTCGAGGAGAGTATCGATGAATTTCTGAGCTGCATGCGCGAAAGGCGGCGCGTTCAGAGCCGCGCCGGTGCGCGGGACTGGACCCTCCAGCGAGACCTTCAGAAGTCGACGCTTTGGACCGAGACATTCCGCACGCCGACATGGACGGACTATCTTCGTCTAAACCATCGACTAACGGTGAATGACAGGGACATAGGCGAGCGCCTTGCCGCTCTGCACATGGGTGATTCTCCGCCTCGCATCTCACTTTCAATCGAGCGGTCGACAAGCCCCGCCCCCGGCAGCCAAGTCCAGCCTGTGCCTTTTGTATCGCGCCCGTGAGAAAACCAAGACTTGTCTGGGCTTGGACACGGAACGAGCTATTGCAAATCGTTCCGGCCGGTTAGGCGAGCATGAGGATTCGCGTGGCAATTATGTCCATCACGGATCCCATGTTCCGCCCGAGACCCCCCTCTCTGCCGCCAGATCGGCTTGAGCACGGATTCAGGTCGCCTGTCCTTTGCATAGCGGCGGGCAACGAATAGCAAGGGGGCGGAGGGTATCCCCGTCTGCGAAGCGGGCAGAGGAGGAATCCGCAAGGCGGGTTGCTGGGGAGACGGGCCGCGCGCCTCTTTCCGCCTAGTTTTCTCCGTTACAAAGTCCCCCCGGGACGGACTGCCAGTTCACGCCAGGGCCAACAGCATGGTTGCTCGCACGGGCGACCGCCGCGTCTGCCGGTCCTGCGAGTAGAATGAGGGAAGTGCGGCTTCATCCTCGATGCCAGAACTCGCGTCGCCGTACCGCGGCCGCCAGAGCCCCTTTCGCTGTCACGAGTCAGCCCACCTTTCTAGCTGGCAGCCCATCGGGAGCCGATCCGCAGCACCTGTCGGCGCGCCTTCCGTGTCAACGCAGAACATGATGCATATTCCCAGCGCTTTTTGACAGAGCGAACTACAAAATGCAGAACACTGACTCTCCGCCAAATGAATGCTGCGAGCAAGCAGCAGGCGGAGGAACTCCGTCTGGGCTGAGTATGTGTTTCAACGCGGACAAATAAATTGTAGCCAGTTCACGAAACGCCGGGCCCGCTCCTCTGGCGTCCGATCGTCCAGGAAATCCCCTCGGCGCGCACCACGCCAGACACCTCCTTACCGATATGATGCTCAAGCACCGGCCGCCAAGGCACCAGCGTGAACTCGCGCGATTTCTCGATGACACCGTATTTTCCGCCGGCGAGCTCGACGCAGCGGCGCAGCGTTCCGTCTATTCGATTGCCATGCCGCGCTTCAGAATACGAGAGCCCGAGTTCGTCCGAGAGCTGACTGGCAACACGGTTCAGCTCTCGTTGGCGCAGCATTGAAAGCATGTTGGCGCGATAGATGACCCGATCCTGCGCATCATGGGCAAGACCTTGCGCGATCAGCCACTGCTGTCGGCGGGCCTGGACCTGACGTACTTCGCGACCGAAGCCAGAGTCGCGCAAGGACTCAGGGTGGGCTGATACCAGCTCCTGGTCGATCCAGGTGGCGCCGTCGAAGCCTACTTGGCTCTCCAGCGGCATTGATGAGAGCTTGTCAACGACAACAGGCTGGGCCCTCGCTCGCTGACGCTCGTAATCCGCGACGCGGTTGAGATGGTCGGGCGCGACTGTCCATGTGCCGTCCGGCTCGCGCTCGACGCCACCGGTCGCACGGCGGATCGCCTCCAGTCGCCGCACGTGCGTTTCGGCAAAGCGTTCGGTGGCCGAGGGGTCATGCTTGAGATGTATATCGATGCTGTAGCGCCCGTCGTTGACCGTCGCGATGCCGGCAATTGTGCGGTCGACTTTTCTTGGCCCGGTGTCCCTCGGCTTGACCCGCACTATGCAGCCCTCTGGTGTCGGTTGGGTGGCCTCGCCTTTGCCGATATCAAAATAGTGGCTTTTGCCGTCCACGCCGTCGACGACGAGGTAATGGCGGTCAGTGATTTCGTCGGCCAGCCCGCGCCCGACGACACGTCCGACCACGGTTTGAGCCGACCCGTCGGATCGATCGTGGATAAGATGGTCGGCGGCACTGCGGACGAGCCCCTTGCCGGTCAGCTCGCGATGGATGGTCTTGACGATGTCGCCGCGCGCGCCGATGCGGCGTAGCGTGGCTTCGAGCTCATCCTCCAGGCGCCAGCGACCCGCAGGCATCTCCTCGGCGAGGCCCATCCGCTCGAGCTTGCGCAGGCGGCCCTGGTGCAGCGTCTGGCGAAAGGTGTCTCGGCTGGCCGGTGAGACACACCCCTCATCGTCGCGCATGCGCATCAGCTGCCGGTCGATGCTGGTGAAGCGTTCCTGATCCATCTCCTGGCGCAAGCGCTGCTCGATCTCGCGGTCGGTGCGCGGGCCAAGGTCGAGGCTAACCAGTTCGGCTGCGCGCTCGCGCAAGCCAGAGGAGATGTAGTCCCGCGCTATGACGAGGTTTTCGCCGTGATCATCCCTGCCGCGCACGATGATGTGGGTGTGGGGATGGCCGGTGTTGAAATGGTCGACGGCCACCCAGTCTAGCCTGGTGCCGAGGTCTTCTTCCATTTGCGCCATGAGGCGCCGGGTGAGCGGCTTCAGGTCATCATACTCGATACCGTCTTCAGGGGCGACGATGAAGCGGAACTGATGACGGTCACCGTTCGCGCGATCGAGAAAGGCCCTGCCGTCCGCGCGGTCATTGTCGGCAGCGTAGAGCTCGCCACGCTCGCCTTCCCGGGTGACGCCGTCGCGCTGGAGGTAGCGGAGGTGCGCACGAGCGCCGTCGACTCCCTTGCCGGCCAGCTTGACGATGCGTGCCTTGACGACTGCGCGTCGCTGCCGAAACGCCGCGTGGCGGTCGCGCGGTGTAAGAACTGCGGCAGCAGCCCCGCCGCGCCCCACCCGGCTTCCGATGAAGCGGCTGCCGCGTCCGCTCCTGCCGCCTGCTCGGTTGACCGCGGCCTGCACCTGGCCAGCGTAGCGTTTGCCCGCCTTCGAGCCGCGCGAGCCAATTTTGCCGAGCTTCGGCGTGAATTCGTCATCCTGCATGCGGCCTCCGATGAACGAGCAGCAATTTCAGAGGCTTGCGCGCCAGACCCTCCTGGACCCGGGGGCAACCTCCTGGGAAAAAGATGTGCAGACAAAGACTTGGCCGCCTCCAGGAGGCGCTGCCTTTATCTTGCCTTCCGCGCACCTGCCCCCCTGGCCCCCGCCCGAACCACGGTAGCCGCTGCCCTCACCTGCGATCCGGCCGGCCTGACCTTGCTCGCTCCGATCCGAGCGGCACCAGGAGTTGGCCATTCGGGCCGGTCACGGAAACACCGTTTCGGAGAAAAAACAGCGACTGCCCGGACGGGATTCCCGGCGCGCTTTTGGAATGGGATTTGCCGGTGAGCGCGTCCATATCGGCGGCCGAAATGCCCGCCGCCTTGATCTCTTCCAGATACGAAACCGTCTCGCTAGGCAGCGGTCGCCCGCGCTGCAAATGCTGCTCGTAGCGCTCCGGCCCGGCGTTATAGGCTGCAAACAGGCCTGGAAATCCGAAGCGGTCATACATGGCGCGCAGATAGGCAGTGCCTGCCAGAATGTTGTCGCGAGGGTCGTGCGGGGCGGCTCCCAGGCCAAGCTCTGCGCGCAACTCCTCGTAGGTGCCTGGCATCACCTGCATGAGGCCAATGGCGCCGGCGCTCGACGTGACCGGCCGCCCATTGAGCGTCGTCTGCCCCCGGCTTTCGGCATCCATGACGGCATAAATCCAGGTTTGTGGAATGCTGAAACGCCGGCTTGCTTCGGCTACGAAGGGCTGCCATCTTGCAAGCTGCGGACTATGGGAGATGACGACCGGCTTCGTGTTGGTCGCGGCGGAACAGGAGCATGGTGCGAGACACGCCATGCCCAGCATAAGGAGGGTCACTCGGTCCATAGCGGCACGAGCCTCCCGATGATGTTTTCGGTCGGCACCGGCCCGAAATAGCGGCTGTCGAACGAGCGATCTTTATCGCTGCCGAGCAGGAAAACCTCGTCGGCGGCGAGTTTTCGGCATGCATTCCACCAAGGCAGCGGACGGTGCTGCGTGTCGGTTGCAAGCCGGCGCGCGGCTATCTCGCCGCCGATGATGATGGCGTCGCCGAAGGTGCAGACATGCTCGCCGGGCAGCGCCGCAAGGCGCTTGACCAGCGGCACGTTGCTGGGCAGATAGAAGCGTTCGGCGGCGAGATCGGCGACCGGTCTTGGTGGGCGGACGAGTACGAGATCACCACGAGCGGGCGATCCGGATGCGACGCGATAGAGGCCGACCGGCGCACTCGCCGAGGCGTTCCAGACCAGCCAGGGCGATGGTTTGCCGAAGGCGGCGAAGCCGATCAGGCCAAGGCCGATTGTGGCAACGACGATCGTCTTGCGGGCTCGAATGCGCCGCAGATGGTTGCCGATCAGACGGATGGTGGGACGCCGGCTCATGAGCGGCCTCCCTCACCGGCCGAGCCGGATTCGTGCGCGCCATCCTCGGGCGCGGTCTCCGGCGCGTGCCCCTTCGACCAGTCGTCGAGTTCGTCGATGTGATAGCGGACATAACGGCCGTGCTTGCGGAATTGTGGGCCACCGCCTTTGAGGCGCATCTTCTCCAGCGTGCGCTGGGACAGCCCGATATAGAAGGCCGCCTGCGCGGTGTTGAGAAACGGACTGCCCTTCTTGGCGCGGGCTGCGCGTTCGTTTTCGTCGTCCATGATGATCCTCGGTTCGTTACGGGCAAGCGAGGCGAGGATCGGCGAGCGAGATCGTTTTGGGGACGGGCGAAGAGTGGGGGGCGAGTTTTCGCCGCCCCTTCGGCGGCCTCACGGGTCCTGAGAGAGGCCCTGCGCCGGTGGGCGGCGCAGGGCTTTGCGGGTCGGCCGGTCAGTCGACCGGGTTCCAGATGATGGCGTAAGTGTCGTCGTCATCCTGGCCGGCGGCGCGGCCCAGATTGGCGTAGAGCTTGCGCGGGCCAAACTCGGGGGCCGCAATCGACAGGCTCACATAGTCCTTGCCGGAGGTCTCGCCGGTGCGGATCCAGGCCGCACCCACTTCGACCCCTTGCGTCAGCACCCGGTAGTCCGGATGGGTGTCGGCGCTCTTTGCCTGATTGGGCACGATGTCGATGTCGGCGCGGACGCTGAGCGTCTTGAGCTGGCCCTTGTAGCCGCCGTTTTCCTGTTTGGTCACGTATCCGATTGCGGTCATTTTCAGTCTCCTCTTGGTGCTCGCAGGGGACCATTCCCCTGCGATGGCGGACCGTGATGGGCGCGTCCGGATCGCCGGAACCGGCACGGCCGCAGCGATAGCGGAGGACCCGAGCGGGGAGTTTTTTTGAAGCGAAGCGGCGCGAGGAAGCCGCCGCAGGCGGCGGGGAAAAAAGCTGCCGGCGAGGGTTTCGGGCCGGCCGGATCCGCCCATAGGTCGTCAAGCCAGGCGCAGGGGAATGGTCCCTGAGACACAATGGAGAGAGGGTGCGCGATCGGGGGCACAATAAGCAGGCGGCACTATGCAGGGGGCCGGCGGCGCGGGCTCTCTCGGCAACCGGATGTACAATTGGCGCCATGCGCCTGGCGCCTCAGCAAGCAATCCGGGGCGGTGCGGGGCTGCCGAATGGGGGCGAATTGGCGTTGGAATTTATCGCACGCGGCACTGGCTCGGCAAGACGATCAATCGGAGCCGGCGCGGCCCGGAGCGGCGCGCGCGTCCTTAGCGGCAGTACTCGAGAAAACGCCGCTCGGGCCCTGATCGACTATTCGCGCACGAACAGCGACTGCTTCCTTGCGCACAGATCGGCGAATAGGAAGGCCTCGCAGCTGGGTAGCTTTCGGCCGGGAATTTCACCCAGCGCGGCAGCCAGGCCTCAAGCTGAGGCGGCTTCTCGATGTTCTTGCCGCCGATCTCGGTGAGCATCGAATCGGCGATTTCCTCGTCGCGCAAGCGATCGAAAGGCATCGTCCGGTTGCCACCATATGCCCACGACGCGCACGAGATTATCGTCGCCGAGCGCCCACCTTGCGCGCGAACATGCCGGCGGCAGCAAGGGGTCGCGATTGCCGCTGGCCACCACCGGGCAGGCCAATAGCTTGTGCCGCATTTGCCGAATGCGGCGTCAGCCTTGCAGCCGGCAAGGATGGCAGTCACCGTCTCGTTGGCTGCGCGCTGCGACCCGGGGCGCACCTTGGCGATGCAGATCGGCATAGTTCTGCATCGGGGCGGGTGAGTCCCGGGCGCCGTCGGGAATGGGCATCTCCTCGCTATCCGGCGTCGGCTCGGTCGTGGCCAGTTGAGCATCGGGCATCGTCATGCCGCAGTCCCTTCTTGCGCCTCGCCTTCCGCATCGGCCTGAAGGCCAAGCAGGAAATCGGCGGCCTTCGAAGCGAGGCTGGCGGCACGGAAAATGGCGCGGTTGTCCTCGCGCAGCACCTTCAGCCATGAGCCGATGTAATCGGCGTGACGCACGGTCGGCTCGATGCCGAGATTGCTGCAGACGAAGGCGGCAGTGATTTCGGCGACCAATTCTTCACGCGCGTAAGCCTTGGAGCCGAAGGAGCCGGAGAGGTCGCGAGCAAGCCGCGTCGGGTGGCCGGTCCAGTGGCCAAGCTCGTGAAAGCAGGTCCGGTAATAGTCGATCTGCTGATGGAACGCCGGCTGCGGCGGCACCTGAATGTGGTCGCTGCCCGGCATGTAGAAAGCGCGATCGCCGCCGACCCTGAAATCCGCACCACTGGCGCGAATCAGCGTTTCGGCCTGCGGCGCGATCTCGCACTGAGGCAGCGGCTCGGCGGGGGCATGGAGGTGTTCCGGAAGATTGTCGCACTGCGCGACATTAAAGACGGTAAAGCGCTTCAGAAAAGGCACGGCCTGTGGTGCATCGCCCTCGTGGCGTGCGCGCTCCTTCTCGTCCTTGGGGACAAAGCGGTCGGCATGCACGATGGTCGTGCCGCGCTCGCCTTTCCTGACATTGCCGCCCAGGGCAAGCGCCTGCCGGAAGGTCAGCCAATTCTGGCTGGGATAGCTGCGCTCGATGACGGCGCCCCACAGGATGAGGATATTGATGCCGGAATAGCTGCGCCCCGTGGACGCATTCCTCGGCAGGCCGAGGCCTGCTTTTGCGCTGCCCCATGGCTTGACCCATGGCACGGTACCGCGCTCCAGCTCGGCAATGATGCGGTCGGTGATCTCCTGATAGAGGCTGGCGCCCGGGCGCCTGCCCTTGCCTGCGCCAGCCTCTCCGCTGGTGGTACGCTTGCTGTTTGCACGCATGTGTTATCCTCCGCTCACCAATCGCCGCGCCTTTCCCCGGAAGCGGGGTGGGCGGCGAGTCGCGACCGGAAGGGCCCGCCCAGTAGGCGGACCGCATCCGAAGGACCGGAACGAAGAGGAGGACCCTGAGCGGCACGCGAAGGGTTGCGGGCTGCCGCAGCGGGTCTAGAAGGGAGTGCCGCCCCCCCCGCGCCACCGGGAAAGGCCAACAGACAAACCGCGCCGCCCGCAAGGGCGGCGGCCGTCACAGCCCGAAGGGCTGCCCACGCCAAGGGGCGAAGCCGAATGGCCGAGACCGCCTGAGCTTGCCGAAGAAAAGCGGGCTCGGTTCACGAGCACCTGGTGCGCGTCGTCAGGCGCGCGGGCGCGCGCCAAGTTTTTTCGCACATGGTCAGGCGGCGCAGTTACGTCGAGAACCCAAAGGCACCGCCGCCGTGCGCGCGGCTTCCTCCGAAAACCAGCGCTCGCCTTTCAACAAATTGAGGCATTGTCCTAGACAATATTCCTGTCCGGATCATGATAGATGCGGCGCGCCCGCTAGGACCGGAGGCTGGACAGAATCTCGCACGGATCAGCGTCAATGGCCGCAGTTATGTCGAGAAACTCGATGACGTCGAGACGCCGCTCTGCGCCCTCGTACTTGGCCACGAAGGATTGGGGACGACCAAGCTTGTCAGCCAGCTGCTCCTGGGTCAGGCCTTTGGCCTTGCGCAGCGAAACCAGCTGGGCCAGAAACCGCTGGTGGCGGGGCGATCGAAGGGATTTGGGCATGGAGGCGAACCGGTCGGGTAAAGACCGGATCAGCGACTAATCCCGGTTTCGGATTATCCCATTTTGGGATATGCTGCGTGCGCTCACAGGCGAGGTTCGCAGGCATGAATGGACCAATGGGAACAGATGAGACTCGAAGCTCAACTTTGAGCGATGAAGTCCCCTGGTCGGAGAACCTCACGAGCTACGACAGGGAGCATTTCACGATCTACCTGCGGATCCTGGATGCCTGCGCCGACAATGCCAGCGAAAAGGAGATGGCCGAGCGCATTCTCGGCATCGACCCGTCCATTGACCCGGTCCGCGCCCGCAAAGCTCTTCGCAGCCATATCGACCGTGCGAACTGGATGGTGACGACCGGCTACAAGGAACTGTTCGCCGGCTGATGCACAACGCCCACTGCCACGTGTTTCGAGCAGGCAAGTCTCTGTAGCCAAATTCGGCAGCGCACGGCCGCGACGGCCGGCGCGGCGGGAGCGGTCACAACTGGTTCGCGTGCTGTTTGACTGCCATTTCCAGTGCTTGCATCAAAGGCACAGCCTTGGAGAAGAGGAAGCCCTGAGCGGTTCGGCAGCCAAGCTTGTGCAGGGTTTGCCGATCCGCCTCTGTTTCGACGCCCTCGGCCATGACCTCGATCCCGAGCATGTCACCGAGTTCGATGACCGATTTGACAAGCAGTCGGTCCTCTCGGGACTTGGCCAGGCCGCGAATGAAGCCCTGGTCTATTTTCACCTTGCGTATCCGACGGTCCTTGAGAGATGCCAAGGTAGAAAAGCCGGTGCCGAAGTCATCGAGCGCGATGGAAACACCGGCATGTGAAAGCCGTCCGAGCTTTTCATCCACTCTGTCCGGGTCCACCGGCGATTCTTCGGTAATCTCGATTTCGAACATCGTCGCAGGCAGGCCTCTTGCCGCCAGACCCTCCAGAACCATGTCGTCGATATCGCCGGCTTCCAGTTCGCGAGGGGAAACATTCATCGCCACACGAATGTCACGACAGTCAGCTTTCACCAAGCCGTCGATAAAAGCACAACAGTCGGCGAATACGGTTTGCGTCAGCAGCTGAAGCATTCCGGTTTCGCGTGCGGCCGTGATGATTTCGGGTGGAGAGATGGCACCATGCGTCGGATGGGACCATCTCAGCAAGGCTTCAAAACCGACCACGGTCTCGGTTTCGAGTTTCACGATCGGCTGGAACCAAGGTTGCAATCTTCCCGTCTTTATCGCCGAATGAAGATCCCGTTCGATCGACTGGCGACGTTGCAGTTCCCTGTCGAGTTCGGCATCGAACAGGCAAAATTCGTTCCTGCCATGGCGCTTGGCCGTATACAGGGCGATATCCGCCCGCAACAACATTTCAGTCAGGCTCGGCGTCTGCGCCAAGTATATCCCTATCGATGCCCCGACCCGAACGGACGCGACTTCGATATAGGGGCGAGCAATTTTGGCTATGATATTGGAGGCGAGATCACTGGCAGAAAGCGAAGCTCTCGTTGAGGGAAAAACCAGCACGAATTCATCGCCGCCGATACGAGCGAGCGTTGAGCCTTCGGGTGCTTCCTGCTCTATGCGGCGGGCGATCATGACAAGCAGTTCATCACCGGTCCTGTGACCGTAGGTGTCGTTGACAGATTTGAAGCCGTCCAGATCAATCAGCATTGCCACGAAGGGGCCATCCGCGGTCTTGAACCGACCGATGGCGTGTTCAAGGCCCCGCCTGTTGAGAAGGGCGGTCAGATGGTCCTCCCTGGAGTTGCGCTCCATTTCCGACGCAAATCGCTCTGCCTCATGTCTCAGGCGGCTTGCTTCGCGGAAGCGCGCCTGCCCAACAAACGAAGCTCGGACCAACCCGCCCATGAAGAGCAGAACGGTGAAAGCCAGAATGTAGCGTTCAAAATTGCCTTTCGCCAAAAGGCACGCCACCGTGATGAGGAGTGGAGGTGTGATGAAGCTGGTCGCCGCCGCGGCATACGAACTGCCATATGTAACCGCACCAGCTGAAATGCCCGCCAGTATGACCAGATGCATCGGTGCTTGTGGTGTTGTGTATCCAACAGTCAGCACGGCCGGGAAGGACCAGGCAAACCCTGCCAGAAGGGCAAGGACGCCAAACATGCGAAGGCGCGGCAAAACGCCAAGCAAATCCTGATGGCGCCCCGTTTCCTTTAGCTGAAAACGGGCGAGTGCAAGCCGGGCGGCATTTAGCGCATTGACGACCAGGAACCAGCTGGCAGCGGCAAAGCCGCCGCCAGAAAGGGCCTGCACCGCGCAAATCAGGCCTGACAGGATCGCGCTTATCGGCATCGACACGAAGAGCCCGGCCCTCAGGTCAGCAAGCTGATCCTGACGGATTTTGGCCTCCAGCGATTCTTCTTCCTTTAGGGGTGCCATGAATGGACCAGCTTGCTTGCGTCGTTGTTCGCGAGGACCAAACCTATGCAAGCCCACTGAAGGACGGGTTAACTACCCAGCGAGGGTAACCAGTGCGCTCACCATGCTGCGGGTCACACCTTTGGCTTAGCATTGCCGAATGATCAAGGCTTCGCCCGCGCGCGTGCCTTGATCCGAATCATGCCATGATCGGCAACGTCACCAGGAGACAGCCTTGCCCCGCGACGACGCGCGCCAGCAAGACAAGGAAGCCTCGCCGAGACAGCGTTCCAGAGCGGCAGCGCTCTGTGCGATTCACCGCCTGAGCATGGCCGAAATGCCATGGCGGACAAAGGGAAGATGTTGGGCAAAGCGGAGCCCAGCATGTCTTGCAAGCCGTGCCGCCGAGTGCTCGCTTGAGTAGAGACCGACAAGCATGTTGGTGGCATGATAGAGCGGCCCCGCCGACAGCCGCAGCCGGCTTTCGTATCTGCCGAGCATGTCGGGATCGGCAATGTCGCGGCGGGCGCGACATGCTGTCAGTATTTTACGAGCGAGTTGCTTCTGGCCGCCGAGGCCGATGTTGAAGCCATGCGCGGTCACCGGGTGCATGCCAATGGCAGCGTCTCCGATCAGTGCCGCACTCGGAGCCGAGAACTTGTGCGCCCAGGTCGTGACCAGCGGATAGGCATGGCGGGTGCTTGCCAGGGTCATCTGTCCGAGGCGTCCTCGACACCGGTTCATCAATTCCATGCGGAACAATTCGTCGTCGAGAGCAAACAGTCTGTCGGCCTCGCTTGAGCGCAAAGTCAGAAGCAGCGACGACACGCCTTCCATGAGCGGCAACATCGCTATGGTCTGATGGTGGTCGAACCATTCGACCGCGATCTGCTGATGGACGCGCTCGTGCCTCACTCGGCAAATCAGCATGGAGTGGCCAAGCGGATGGATGTTGGCGCCAATGCCGAGCAGGTCGCGCATCGGGGACAAACGCGAATCCGCTGCTACGAGCAGCCGAGCGGCCAATTGCCTGCCATCAGAAAGCGTTATGACCGCCTCGTCTTCGCTATTTGTTGCATTGACGACCGAGTTGCCGCACAGCAGCCGGGCATGATCCTGGAAGTGGACAATTTTGAACAGGGCATCGCGGATCCGACAATTTGGGACCAGAAATCCGAGTGGTTCCCCAGATCCGCTGGGAGCATCGAAGCTCAGGGCGAAAGGGCTGGATCCGTTGAGCACGCGCGCGCCATGAAGCGGTGATTTGTCCGATGCGGGGATGGCATCCCAGGCGCCGAGCTCGCGAAGGATTCTCACTGATGCGTGGGTCAGCGCGATCTCGCGACCGTCGAAAGCCGGATTCGCCAGGCTGTCGAGCGACTGCCGTTCAACCACTGCCACCTTGAGTCGGCTCCAGGCGAGCGATGCTGCGAAGGCAAGTCCGACCGGACCAGCTCCGACGACAATGATGTCGAATTTGTCGACATAGCCGGCCATCAGCGTGCCGCCATAGCGGCTATCTTCGACACGAAGCGCTCTTGAAGCATCGCAATCACCCACGGTTTGCCGCTCATCTCCCCAACTCGATAGACATGCGTTCTCCGTTGGAAGCCTGGTCAATGAAACCATGCCGATGAAGAGATAACGCTGATCTGGATCAACCAGGCTCGACAAACCCGTCAGCGGCGGGTTCACGGTCGAGTGGTCGATTGCCGTGAAAACGTCTCCATGTCTGGGCATTCTGAATGGTCGGCTTCCCAATCGCGTGCCCCTCCTGGGCAAAGGTTCGGCAACGTATTGTGGCTGATCCGTTCTTCGCACCGCGCCGATATCGTCATGACGCGGGCAATCGCCAGCAAAGATTCGGTCGACTGACGACCAGCATCCGCACAGTCGTTGGCGCCGCCAACCGGTTCAGCCTCGCGGCTCTTCCCGATCGATAAGGACCCGCTCGGCGGAGCCGTCGAGATCTTCGTATTGGCCGCTCTTCAAGATCCACAGGAAGCCCCGGTCCAAGCCCCACCAAAACAGGCAGCGGCCACCGCATTTCCGTCTGGACGGGCGTCTTGCTGCCGACAGCGTGCTCTCCTAACGCGCTAGACGCCGAAGGAACTCGCCGACGGCCTCATGTCCAAGTGATGTGGGAAGGGAGCAGAACCAAAGGGACTCTGCTTGGCGTCCCCGCTTTTTTCGCAGCTATGAAACCATCACTGAGAACGGATCCGTACTGAGGAGGAGGCGGTCCTTGACTTGCCCGACGCCGGCAACCTTCTCAGCCGCAACGATCGCTGCCTTCCGCTGACGCTCGTCGACAATCGCCCCCTTCAGTTCGACAAGGCCGTCGCTGACCCTCACATCGATCAAGTCACCACCGCTCCAGGTTTGTGGCTGCAGTTCGGCAAGGATAGCCTTGCGGATCAGTTCGTCATCGGGTGGCGTGGTTCCCTGTTTCGGCATGGCGGATCAGGACAAGCAGCAAATCAGTTCGCGTGATGATGCCGACGACCCTTTCCCGAATCGACAATCGGGACATTGTTGTGCGATGTTGCATCATCAGGTCGACAGGAGGCGCCGAGATGACGTGTGTGGTCATCACCTGATGGATGATCCGTCCATTCGAGCGCACACATAGTCATTGGCGGTTGTGCCCGGGCCAAGATCAAGCTCCAGCCAGCGCGGACGCACACGCTGGGTTCCGAGTTCCTCTCGGCGCAAGAAGTCGCTTTTTTCGCGTTCGCATGCGTCGTGATGACTGGCTTTGTCATTAAGGATTCGGCTTGCATCCTCACCCTCCTGATCTTTCGTCGGACGACGATAGGACATCCCGACCCGCGGCGCGTTGATCTGAGTCACTTGGAACGAGTGGCATTCTCCGCGCCGTCGTCGCTGTCGATGAGAATGCGCTCCGCCGCGCCATCGAGATCCTCGTACTGGCCGCTTCTCAACGCCCAAAGGAAGCCGGACAGGCCGAGTGCGCCAAGGAATAGCGCTACGGGGATGAGGTAGACGAGCGTCGTCATGACGATTGAGCCAAGGCGCCGGCCCGCGCGGGCCTGTCTTGCCGCGCAAATACGGACGACGCACCCGTTGCGAAGCCTTGCAGACGCATGGCATTTCCAACCACGAGCAATGACGAGGCTGACATCGCGACCGCGGCGATAAGAGGCGTGACATGCCCCAGTATGGCGATCGGCACGGCGATGGCATTGTAGACGATCGCGATCACGATGTTCTGGCGAATCAGGCTTCCCGCCTTGCGCGAGACATCCAGCGCGAGAGGCACTGCCAGAAGGCTTTCGCGCAGGAAAACGAAGTCGGCTGCGTTGCGGCCAATGTCGGCGGCGGTGGCCGGAGCGATCGAGACATGCGCAGCGCTCAGCGCAGGCGTGTCGTTGAGACCGTCGCCAACCATCAGAACCCTGTGTCCGTCTTTCGCCGCCGTCTCAATGCGTTCGACCTTGCCGGACGGCAGCAGGGACGGAATAAAATTGTCGATACCCAGCATTTTTGCAACTTCGCCGCAGGCGCCCGCGGTATCGCCCGACAGCATTTCCACCGACACCCCAGCATGGGTCAATTGCCCGATCGCCGCCCTGGCGTCGGCGCGCAGCGCGTCCTCAAAATCGAAGGTCGCGACAATGAACCCGTCTTTTGTCAGCACCGTTCCGCCATAGCCATGTTTGCCTTCGCCGCCGGTCCGGGCCTTCCATCCAGCCCATCCGCGCCGGCCCAGCCGCCAGGTGCTACCTGTCGCTGTGGCTTCGATCCCGAAACCCGGGTGCTCGGTGACGGCATCGAATTTGTGCTGCCCGCCAAGGCGGGCAAAACCGGCTATGGCCTTCGAAAACGGGTGACGCGAGTGCGCAGCCATGTCTCCCGCGATTGCCAGCATGGCCGGATCAATCGAGTCCGCATTGACCAGCCGGGGCTGGCCGAGGGTGAGCGTTCCGGTCTTGTCGAACACCGCTTTATCAATCGTCGCCAGGCGCTCCATGGCCGAACCGTCCTTGACCATGATGCCGTTCTCGAACAGGCGCCGCGCCGCGACCACCTGGACGATCGGTACGGCGAGGCCGAGCGCGCACGGGCATGTGATGATGAGAACGGCAATGGCGATGGTTATCGCCCGGTGCCAGTCACCGGTCGCCGCCATCCAGCCAAGGAACGTCGCGAAGGCTGTGAGATGAACCACCGGGGCATAGAGCGCTGAAACACGATCGGCGATCCGGCGATAATGCGCGCGGCCGCCCTCTGCGGACTCCATCAGCCGAACCATTTCCGCCAGAAACGAATCTTTCGCGGCGGCGGTCGCCTCGATCGTCAGCGGGCCGGTTAGGTTGAGGACACCGGCCTGCACGGCTTCGCCTGCTGCAACGCTTCGAGGCGTGCTCTCGCCGGACACCAAGGAGCAGTCCAGATCCGAGGCCCCTTGAATGATCTTGCCGTCGACGGGGATTCTCTCGCCGGCAGCGATCAACAGCAGCATGCCAAGTTCGATCTCGCCAACCGGCAGATAGTCGCGTGCACCATCGCCGCGCAGCACCATGGCGCCACGCGCCGCGAGCTGTGACAGGCCTTTGACGGCGGTGCGGGCGCGTTCGCGCATCACGTGATCGAGCGTGCGGCCGATCAGGAGGAAGAACAGCAGTGACACCGATGCATCGAAATAAGCGTGGTCGCCATGGGTGATCGTCTCATAGAGGCTCATGGCGTAGGCGAGGGATACCCCGACCGCGATCGGCACATCCATGTTCATGCGGCCGTGACGCAGCGCATTCCAGGCCGAGCGGAAGAAGATGCCGCCGGCGAAGGCGAGTGCAGGGATGGCGATAACCGCCGAGACCCAGTGGAACAGGTCGCGGGTAGCGCCTTCAGCACCGGACCAGACAGAGACCGAAAGCAGCATGATGTTGCCCGCCGCAAAGCCGGCGACAGCAACGGCGCGGATCAGCTCCGAAAGCGTCTTGTCCTTGTTGTCGACCTCGGGGTCGAACAGATGCGCCTCGTAGCCCAGCCGTCCCAGCGCGGCGACGAATGGTGGTACCTGGTTTCCACGCCAGCGGACCGCGACCCGCTTCGTCGACAGGTTGACACGAGCGCTCTCCACTTGATCGAGCTTTCCCAGTGCTGTCTCGATCGCCTGGATGCAGGCCGCGCAATGAACCGTGGGGACCGAAAGATCGGTCTGGCGGAGATCATCGCCAAGCGATCGGCTCGCCAGCCTGATCTCCTGGCTGGACGGCAGGACCGATCCGGCGTTGACCAGATCAAGCGCCATTTCGGCGCCCGGTGCACAACAACTCATTGCAGCGCTCCATTGGAAATCATGATCCTGCGGACGTCGCGATACGGTTTATCCAGGCCGGCATCGGCGTCGACTTCGACGATCCAGACACCATCCTTCGGCAAATGCTGGGCGGCGAATTCCTGACCCGAGGCGAGGACGAGCTTGATGGATTCATCCTCTTTTTCGTAAGCGGGATGGCGAAACAGCGCCTTCACGCCATGCAAGGGAACCGGTTTGCCGGCGGCGTCGATGAGGCCGTAGCGGACTTCACCCGATGCGATGGTCAGCTTGCCGGTCCAGCCGAGGGCTGCCTGCGCCCGCCCTTCCTCGGCCTTCCTGTTGAACTGCTGGCTCGCCACATAGGTGTTTTCGACGACCAGGCCGGTCCAGCTCGTGTTGGCAAGCGTCGCCATGGTCAGATTGACCGCGATGACCACACCGAAAAAGGCCAGGATGATGGCCAACATGTGCCTGCCGGTGAATTCGCGGGTTTTTTGTGTTCTGGCGCTCATCTGGCAGTCTCCGGCGCGTTGAAGGTGGCGGTGTACTCGTTCGACTCGAAGCTGGCTCTGTCCTCGACGCGGAACTTGAAGGTCTGTGCCGGAGCGCGGATCTGGTCCGCCGGCTGGCGAACGAAGACCCTCAGCATTTTCAGGCGGTCGGGTTCGACCGGAATGGCGAAGGAACGGCCTGCGGGGATGTCGTCGCCGACGACGACCATCTCGGCGCCCTGCAAGCCCTGCATCGTGACGACGATCGTCCTCGGCTCGGGGATCATGTTGAGCAGCTTGACGGTGTAGCCGTTGCGGATCGAGCCGTCGGAGAGCGTCACGAATTGTGGATTGCGGTCGTGCAGGACATTGATTTCGAGCCGGTCGCGCGTCAGCAGCGAGTAGAGGAGGCCCAGGCCGATCAGCGACCACATAGCCATGTAGACATAGGTGCGTGGCCGAAAGATCTTGCGGATGTGGAAATGCGCCACTCTGTCCGAAAACAGGCCGTCATCCGTCCTGACCAGCGCCGGATTGACTGAGCTGGACCCGCCTGCAGTCGCCAGCATCATGTTGGCGTTGTAGTCGGAGAGCGTCGCATAGGCGATCAGCCCACGCTCCTTGCCGAGCTTGTCCATGACGCCGTCACAGGCGTCGATGCAAAGCGCGCAGGTGATGCATTCGAGCTGCTGGCCATCGCGAATGTCGATCCCCATCGGGCAGACCGCGACACAGGCATTGCAGTCGACGCAGTCGCCCACGAGCTGGCCTGCGGCCAGCACCTTCTTGGCGTGGCGCGAACGCGGTTCGCCGCGCCAGTCATTGTAGGTGACAGTGAGGGAATTTTCATCGAGCATGGCCGCCTGGATGCGGGGCCACGGGCACATATAGGTGCAGACCTGCTCGCGCATCAGACCGCCGAACGTGTAGGTGGTAGCCGCCAGAACCGCGACGGTGATGTAGGCGACAGGCGCTGCCGTGCCGGTGAAGAGTTCGCCAAGCAGGCTGGGCGCGTCACCGAAATAAAAGATCCACGCGCCGCCCGTCAGCGCGCCTATGATCAGCCAGATGGCGTGTTTGGACACCCGCAGCACGAGTTTGCGGCTGGTCCAGGGACCGGCGTCGAGCTTGATGCGCGCATTGCGGTCACCCTCGATGGCCCGCTCGACGACCAGGAACAGATCGACCCATACGGTCTGCGGGCACGTATAGCCGCACCAGGCACGGCCGACAGTCGACGTGATCAGGAAAAGACCGACGCCGGCCATGACCAGAAGGCCTGCCACATAATAGAATTCCTGCGGCCATATCTCGATGAAGAAGAAATAGAAACGCCGGTTGGCGACATCGAGCAGCACGGCCTGGTCCGGGCTAAACGAGCCCCGATCCCAGCGCAGCCACGGCGTCAGATAGTAGATGCCGAGCGTGACCGCCATCACCAGCCATTTGAACTGGCGAAAGCTGCCCGAGGCCCGCTTCGGGAAGATCTTCTTGCGCGCAGCGTACATTGGCTGACGCACCTTGGCGGAGTTGACCGGCGTGGGTTCGATCCTTTCTATTTGCGTGTTATCAAGCACGAGAAGCTCCAGTCACCAGCGACGATTTCGCCGGAAACCGACTCATCGGTTCTGGATGATGCCGAGGCCCGGCTTGCGCCGGGCCTCGTCGCTTGGCGGGAGGGGGAGGACGAGAATAGGCTTCTGCTCCTATTCTCCGCCGCCAAGCGAATGGATGTAGACCGCCAGTTCCTTGACCTTGGTCTCGCCGAGGCGCGCGCCCCAGGCCGGCATCACGCCCTGTTTCGGCGCGGTGACCTGGGCGGCGATGGCCGCTTCGCCTGACCCGTAGAGCCAGATGGCGTCGGTCAGATCTGGAGCGCCGAGTTCCTTGTTGCCTTTTGCATTGTCGCCGTGACAGGCCACGCAATTTTCGGCGAAGACCTTGGCGCCGGGCGCGACCAACGATTGATCGCCGACAGTGCCGGACAGGCTGGCAACGTAGGTGCTGACCTGTTTGATCTGATCGGCGGTGATGATGTCGCCAAAGGCCGGCATTTCCGACAGGCGCGTAGCCGGGTCGGAGGCGAAGCGGATGCCATGAGCGATCGTCTGCTGGATCTGGTCCACCTCGCCGCCCCACAGCCAGTCGTCGTCATTTAGGTTCGGAAAGCCCTTGGACCCCTGGGCGCCGGAACCGTGGCACTGCACGCAATTGACCTTGAACGCGGCGGCGCCGGCAGCGACGGCGAATTCGCGCAGCGTGTCATCCGCAGCAATCTCCGAAACACTTTTCGACTCTATTGCGGCGACATATTTGCCCTTTGCCGCTTCGGCCGCGGACAACTCGTTCTTGACTTCGTTGCGGCTGGAATAGCCAAGTACGCCCTTTGTCGCGTAGTGCAACAGCGGCCATGCCGGGTAGGCAATTGTGTAACCGATCGCCCAGACTATGGTCATGTAGAAGGTGATGACCCACCAGCGCGGGAGCGGGTTGTTGAGCTCGCGAATGCCGTCCCACTCATGACCGGTCGTCGAGATGCCGGAAACCTCGTCAATGTGATCGCTGCTCATGATCAGTCCTCCTTCAGAGGAATTTGAGCTGCTTCGCCGGCTTGCCTGCGGCTGCCGGGGCGAAGTGCAAAGGCAACGGATCCGATGAAGAAAAGAGCGATGGCAAGCAGGCCCCAGCTGTCAGCAAACTCCCGCATGAAATTGTACGTCATCGCCATTGTCCTCAGCGGTAGCCGGCGGTCTCATCGTAGTTCTTGAAATCGACAAGCGTGCCGAGCATCTGGAGATAAGAAACCAGGGCGTCCATTTCGGTGACTTGCTGCGGATCACCGTCGAAATCGCCGATCCTGGCCTTGGGGTAGCGGGCCTCGAGGCCGGACGTGTCGGCATTGGGATCAGCCTGCGCCATCAGATCGGCATTGGCGTTAGCGACCATGTCGTCGGAGTAGGGAACGCCGACGCGCCTGTTGGCAACCAGATGCGTCGACAAATCCTTCACCGCGATCGGCGTATCCTTCAGAAAGCCATAGCTCGGCATGATGGATTCCGGCACCACGGAACGAGGGTCCGTGAGGTGCTCGACATGCCAAAGATTTGAGTAGCGATCGCCAACCCGAGCGAGGTCCGGTCCGGTGCGCTTCGATCCCCACTGGAAGGGATGATCATACATCGACTCGGCCGCCAGGCTGTAATGCCCATAGCGCTCGACCTCGTCACGGAACGGGCGGATCATCTGGCTATGGCATAGATAGCATCCCTCACGCACATAGATGTTGCGCCCGACGAGTTCGAGCGGCGAGTAGGGCCGCATGCCTTCGACCTTCTCGATCGTGTTGTCGAGATAGAAGAGCGGCGCGATCTCGACGATGCCGCCGATTGTCACGACCAGCAGCGACCCGAGGAGAAGAAGTGTAGCGTTCTTCTCGATGACCGCGTGTCTGTTCATCAACCTCATTTTCTGTCTCATCATCGCGCAAGCTGGAGGGCGGGAACGGAGCCGGGCATCGGATCCTCCTCGCGCCGGTAGCCAAGGATGGTCATGGCGATGTTCCACGCCATGATCAGGGCGCCGGAAAGGTACATGGCTCCGCCGATGGCGCGCATGATGTAGTAGGGGTGCATGGCGGCCACGGTTTCGGCGAAGGAGTAGACCAGGAAGCCCTGCTCGTCGTATTCGCGCCACATCAGGCCCTGCATGATGCCGGACACCCACATGACCGACGCGTAGACAACGATGCCAAGCGTCGCCAGCCAGAAGTGCCAGGTAACGAGGCGCAGCGAGTAGAGCCGTTCACGGTTCCACAGCTTCGGCACCATGTAATAAAGCGCGCCGAACGAGATCATGCCGACCCAGCCGAGTGCGCCCGAATGGACGTGTCCGATGGTCCAGTCGGTATAGTGCGACAGCGAGTTGACCGTCTTGATCGACATCATCGGGCCCTCGAAGGTGGACATGCCGTAGAAGGCGATGGCCATCACCATCATGCGGATGATCGGATCGGTGCGGAGCTTGTCCCAGGCGCCCGACAGCGTCATCAGGCCATTGATCATGCCGCCCCATGACGGCATCCACAGCATGATCGAGAACACCATGCCGAGCGTCTGCGCCCAATCGGGCAAGGCGGTGTAGTGCAAGTGATGGGGTCCAGCCCAGATGTAGAGAAAGATGATTGCCCAGAAATGGACGATCGACAGCCGGTAGGAATAGACCGGCCGGTTCGCCTGCTTGGGTACGAAATAATACATCATGCCGAGAAAGCCGGCGGTCAGAAAGAAGCCCACGGCGTTGTGGCCATACCACCATTGCGTCAGAGCGTCCTGGACCCCGGAGAAAGCCGAATAGCTCTTCGAGCCCAGGAAGGAGGCGGGCATGGAGAGGTTGTTGACCACATGCAGCATCGCGATGGTGACGATGAAGGACAGGTAGAACCAGTTAGCGACGTAGATGTGGGGTTCCTTGCGCTTCAGGATCGTGCCGAGGAACAGGATGAGATAGGCGACCCAGACAATGGTCAGCCAGATGTCCACATACCATTCGGGCTCGGCGTATTCGCGGCTCTCGGTGATGCCGAGCAGGTAGCCAGTCGCTGCCATGACGATGAAGAGCTGGTAGCCCCAGAACACGAACCAGCCGAGATCGCCGCCGAACAGCCGGGCGCGGCAGGTGCGTTGCACGACATAGAGAGACGTGCAAAGCAGCGCGTTGCCGCCGAAGGCGAAGACGACTCCCGACGTATGCAGTGGCCGCAAACGGCCAAAGTTGAACCAGGGCTGGATGTTGAGATCGGGATAGGCAAGCTGCAGCGCGATGACCACGCCGACAAGCATGCCGATGACACCCCAGAACATGGTGGCGATGGCGCCATAGCGGATTGGCCCGTCCATGTAAGCGGACGGGTCGATCGGCGCGGCAGGCTTGAACTCAGTGTTGCGCAACAGGATCGCAGTGAAGCCAGCCAAGGCGAAGAACAAGACCCACATATGCTGGCGAAAGGGTTCATCCACCCCAGCGCCAGCGGCCAACAAAGCCGCGAATGCGAACAGGCTTAGAAGCACGATTTCTTTGCCGAATTTCATCGCAAGCCCCGATTTCCAATTCCGGCGGATGCCAAACCGCGGTGCCTTATTGCGCAGCCGTCGCCTGCTCGCCCTGATCCATGTCAGAGCCGCACCATTTTGCTTCGAGCAGCATCGAGTTCGGTGCGATCAGACTGTGTCGAATGTGGAAGTGCAGCAGCGGCCGCCGGTTTATGGACAGGCCCGGCGTCCCCAGTTGGGGCCCGGGTAGGAGGCGACCGCGGGCGTGTGGGGAAGCGCACCTTCTGTGACGCTGGTAAGCAGGCCGATGCCTTACCGAACGTCGATCGTTTCAATGCCTTGGAACAGCCAGCGCCAGCGTTGCGCTGCCTTCGTTACATTTATGGTTTGGACGCGATTTTCGCCTGCGTATGAGGCATATTGACTTCGGCCAAGTGTGGATGCTTCGCCGACGAGCCGAAACGCAACTGGCGCATACGATCGGCTGGAGAACGGGCTGTCGCTGCGCGATGTCTTCTGAGCCCAACGCGAGCATGCCCTGCCCCGAATGAAGTAAGTGGCGTGGGCCATGCAGCTTCGTGTCATTCAAACGGCTGTTGCGCCTTGGCCGCCGCAGCGCCGTTCCAGCCGGCTCATGCTGTCCACAGTGACGCGGCGGTTGTTCTCGATCCGAATCACGCCGTCCATTCTCAGGCTGGTCAGCTGACGGCTCACGGTCTCGTTTGTGATTCCAAGGAAATCAGAGATGTCGGCACGCGTCATCGGCAGCTCGAAGCACGCCGACCTAGCCGCCGGGTCAACATTGGAGTCGATGTTCCGGGCAATCATGAGGAGAAAGCTCGCCACCTTCTCTGGTGCGGTCTTGCGCCCCAGAGTCACCATCCATTCGCGGGCCCCGTCAAGTTCGTTCAGCGCCTGCTTGAGCAGGCGATGCACAAATTCGGGTGACTGCTTCATCATCCGTTCGATGGCCGCTCTCGGAAACGAGCACAGCGAGACAGCTGTTGCCGCTTCCGCATTGATCGCACTTTTCATCTTGAAGGGCCGTCCCAGGAAATCCGGCGCGAACTGGAGACCGACGATCTGCTGGCGGCCGTCCGAAAGGCTCTTCGTGAGCTTCACCACGCCTGAAAGCACGTTTGAATAACAGTCCACCGCCTCGGCGTCGCCGATCAGTTCGACCCCCGGCTCGATATTGTGCCGCGACGACGTCTTGGCGAGCTGAGCCAAATCGTCTGGCTCGAGCGCGCCACAGACACCGCGGCGCCGTGCCTCGCAAGGCAGGCAAAGAACGGGAATGCCGGAACTGTGAATATCCTGCCGTAATGTCATTCGATCGCTCTACCGGTCCAGTGCGGGCAGGATAGCAATCCACGGTAGAAAAATCCTTGCGGCAGTTTGTCCGTGCTGAAGGTTGATCGAAATCAGGGCTTAGGCTCATCCAAGCATCCACAGTTCGGGCGACGCAAACACGGTGGACCACGACATGCGACAAAAGCTAGCTGCCAGACTTGGCGAGAACGTCCCGCGCTATACCAGTTATCCGACTGCGCCCCATTTCCATGCGGGCGTCGATGCCGTCGTTTACCGAGGCTGGTTGGAGGCGCTCGAAGGTGGTGACGAGATATCGCTTTACCTGCATATTCCCTATTGCGACAGGCTCTGCTGGTTCTGCGCGTGCCATACCAAACAGACCCGCCACTACGAGCCGGTGGCCGCTTATCTGCGCTCGCTGTATGCGGAGATCGCCACGGTTGGCGGCCTTGTTACCGGCAAGGGCCGAGTTCGCGCGGTTCATTTCGGCGGCGGTTCCCCGACGATGCTGGAACCTGAGGATATTGTGGCGCTGGGAAGCGTCCTGCGCAACAGCTTCGCCTTTCTTCCCGGCGCCAAGATCAGCGTTGAAATCGAACCCAATGATATGGACGATGCCCGCCTCGATGCGCTTGCCGAAATCGGCACGACCCGTGCGAGCCTCGGCGTCCAGGACTTCGATCCGAAGGTTCAGAAGGCAATCAACCGCGAGCAGAGCTTTTTGCAGACCAAAGCGGTAGTCGACGGTGTTCGTTCGCGCGGCGTCGAATCGGTCAATCTAGACCTGCTCTACGGCTTGCCGCACCAGACGAGGGAGAGCGTCTCCTCCACCGTCGCGCAGGCGCTGACCTTGGAACCCGACAGGATAGTGCTTTTTGGCTACGCCCATGTGCCGTGGTTCAAGAAACATCAGACCATGATAGACGAGGCATGGCTGCCCGGTCCCGCGGAGAGATTTGCTCAATTGCAACTGGCGGCGCGGGCGATCGTGGACCAGGGGTACGAAGCAATCGGCCTCGACCATTTCGCCAAACCCGGCGATGCCCTGGCCCTTGCCGCCCGCGCCGGAACACTGCACCGGAACTTTCAGGGTTACACCGACGATTGCTGCGAAACCTTGATTGGGCTAGGCCCATCGTCCATCAGCCAGTTTCGGCAGGGCTATGCGCAGAACATGCCTTCGACCAGCGAATATCGATGCACGGTTGATAACGGCGGGCTGGCCGCTGTTCGGGGTATCGCACTTTCCAACGACGACCGCGTTCGCGGCTGGATCATCGAACGTTTGATGTGCGACTTCGCCTTCTCGGCCATCGATCTGGTGGAACGCTTCGGCGAGGCCGGCCAGAGGCTCCTCCTTCAGTCAAGTTCCATGGCCCTCCACGATCCGGTTCGATTGCTTGAACTTGATGGCGACAGATTCGTTGTGCCGGCTGAAAGTCGCCCTTTCGTCCGAAGCATCGCGGCCAGGTTCGACAAATATTTCGAAACTGGAACGGCCAGGCACTCGGCGGCAGTCTGAGCACCGCAGAGGAACGGTCATGGCTCTCACTCGATCGTGAACCGATTGCGATCGTTTTCCACTGTTGACCGGCGACCGTCGGCCGAGACGGTTCGAAGCGGACCAGACGCGTCTTGGCATGGCGACGATGTCGCCCGCTCATGCCCTGCCTGTGAGATCATGGTTGTCGGCGACAGCTCCCTTCGACCTTGCAAGGAGAATGCAAGGTGCCGTGCAAGCGGCTGACAACACTTGGGCCGGTGGCAGAAGTCCGCAAGCACCCCGGCAGCGCGGTCAACGTTGAACCACCCGTTCACCCGAATATGCCGGTGCAGTTCCGGTGGAAAGGGCTTGGCCTAGACGGCTCTCTTGTTACCCCAGAGCATAACGTGCAGCTGCGGTAGCACGCGGGCTTCGAACCATTTGTCGCGGGTCACGCTGTCAACCAGCCACTCCATGCGCTTCAATATTCCGTCAAGGTCGACGGGCGCGTCATCATTTGCCGGGTGTGGCGGCGTGTGATTGCCGGGTTGCAGATAGATCGGAAGTTGCGGAAATTGCGCAGCGGCGTCTTTCGCGTAGGCGTAGTCCCTTTCGTCGAAAACAATGAGCTTGAGCACGATTTGGGGCTTGCCTTGTGCCGCCTGGAGGCACGCCTCGACAGCGGCCCAATCTGTCGTCATTTGGCTTGACGGCGGCTTTGGGCTGAGGATCAGCACGTCAAGGTGCGCAAACCAGTCCCTGGCAAGCGAACCTTGGGTTTCCAGCGCAAAACGGTAACCGTCACCATGGCCTCGGTCGATGAGCGCGCCGAGCGGCTGGATGGCCGGATTGCCGCCTGACAGTGACACCATAAGCGGGCGGCCACCGGAAAGCGCAAGCACATTTTTCCACACCGCGCCGACGGACATCATCTCCCATTCATGGCGGAATTGATTGTCCACAGCATGCAGGCTGTCGCACCAGGAACAGCGAAAGTCACACCCGCCGGTTCTGACGAAGATCGTCGGCAAACCTATGAGCACGCCCTCGCCCTGGATCGTAGGCCCGAAAATCTCGCTAACGCGGATTGCGGGATGCGTATTGGTCATGGCCGGTATTCCGCCCAGGTTTTCGGCGTTTCGCTCACCCGCACGGCCGCGGTTTCGCTCAGGCGTGCCTTGCACCAGTCGTAGAAATGTCTGGCCAGATATTCCGCCGTGACTTGCTCGTGTCCCAGCACGTCGTTGAGATGTCGGTGGTCGAAGCTCTCGTCGATGTAGCGTTTGAATGGCGCCAAATCGTGGTAGTCGCGCACGAAGCCGTGATCGTCCAGTCCATCCGCTGAAAGCTCCACTTCGACGATGTAGTTATGTCCGTGCAGGCGCGCGCATTGGTGATCGGGTGGCAATGAGGTGAGCTGATGCGAGGCTGAGAAGTGGAATTCCTTGGTGATGCGGAACATTACGCGGTGGTCCTTCGCAGCGCTCCGAGCCAGAAGTCGGAGTCCTCGTACTCGGTTGGGTCCGGGTGCCCGGCGATGTGGAACGCCTCACGCCGCTCGACGCAGGTCCCGCACCTCCCGCAATGACGCTCGGCGCCCTTGTAACAGGACCAGGTCTGCGCAAAGGGCGTGCCGTATGTGGCTCCATCCCTAACAATGTCCGCCTTCGTCAGGTTCACATAGGGTGCATAAAGGCGAATCTGCGCGTAGCCGTCGAGCGCGTGGTCCTGCATCATCTGGAAAGCATCGATGAAGGCCGGACGGCAATCGGGATAGACAATATGATCCCCACCATGCACGGCCGTCGCCACCGCGTCAGCGTCTTGCGCTGCGGCGAGGCCGAAGGCAATGGCCAACATGATGGCGTTCCGGTTGGGCACCACCGTTACCTTCATCGTATCTTCGGCATAGTGCCCATCGGGCACGTCCACATTGTCGGTCAGCGCGGAGCCGGAAAGGCCGCCGCCGATCTCGTGGATATCGATGATTCGCTGCGGGACGCCCAGGCGCTCCGCGCAAAGGGTGGCGAAGCCCAATTCCTTCCTATGCCGTTGGCCGTAATCGAACGATAGCAGGCCGGTAAGCTGGTGCTCCGCTGCCACCTTGTGAGCAAGAGTAACGGAATCCAATCCGCCGGAGCAGACGACGAGAGTCTTCATCGTTGGGTCCTTGTTTTAACCGGGTAGGCTGCGACCGGAGATTTCTCTGCGCTCCAGTACTTCAGGAAAACCATTTTGTGAAGTGAACGGAGACCAGTTTCGTGCGCTTGCGTGCGGTGCGCAAAACGCCCTCGCGGTGAGCTGCAAGGACACGGACTGATGAGACGTCACGCTTCAGCGGAATGCTCAAGCGGCCGCTGCTCGCGGACAAAGTTCTCGACGAGCAGAGCCTGGCGGTTCCGAGCGCCGAGGGACGCCACTGCAACGGTTGCAGGGTACAAGGAGCCCGGATGGCTTGCCGCAAAGATGACCGGCAAACCCTGAATAATCGGTGATGAGCCGACATCTGTGAACAAGCGGTGTGGTCGATTGCAATCACCCATGTCTTGCGCACAGGTACCTTATGTCAGTGGATGAACTGAACTTGATGGTTTTACAGATGGCAGTCGAAAGCGTCCGCTCGCTCTCGTTGAGCTTCGCTGAAAAAGCCGCCGAGATAGCCACCAGGAGCCGCGGCATCCTGCTTTTCGACGTGCGGATCGACGGTGACGCGCAGGTCCAGCGGGTCGCAGCCATCCGATATCACGGCGGCCAATTCGGCGTGCTGGCGTTGGATGTACACGGCCTAGTTACCCACTATTGCATCGTTAACGGTATGTTCTCACATTACATTGCGTCCTTGGAGAGCTGGCACAGGATGCCCCTGTCGATGCAGGCCAAGATGGATGCCAACGGCAATGCCCGTCTCTTCGTAGCCGCGTTGCGGGATGCCGGACATATGCTGGGCACCTAGCATTGGGCGAGAATGCATCTGTGAATTTTGCATGTGCGTCACTGCGATGGCGCCGGCATGATCGTCATGCTCCAAAACGGCTGCGGCCCCCGCGAAGCGGTCGCCGCGATGATGGTGATCAACGGCGTTGCATCGATGCGAGCGTAGACAGAGGTCTCCTCCTGGCATCGAGCGCATGCAAGGAGCTACGCAAGCGCAGCTGCATCAAGTATTTTGAAGGGACGACCTCATGCATGGAGCTTGCGCTGCATACGGGCGGCGCGAGCCGCGTTGCCATCCAGCAGAGAGGGTGCTTGCGGTACTCTCAATGACCCGAGATCGCAAATGGACGTGGGTAAGCACCAGAACTGCAACACCCATGGTGGTCCGCTGGACTCGCTGGAGGAAGCACAAGGTGTCGGCGGGCAGAGCGCAGCGAGTGCCTACCTCGATCTTTCTAGAAGCGCGCCGGCAGCCTGGGCGGGGGGGCTTGGGGTTAGACTGCCGGCGCACGCCACTCACGAAGAGCGGCCCCTTTTCGTGGTTCGAACACCCATAGTCAACCCGGAAACGTCAGGATGCCCGCCATGTTATTTTCAGAGCGGCGCGATGCCGGCCAGTTGGCCGATTCAGCCTAGGAGTAGCCACTCTCGTAGGCCGAGTTGATGCTCAAGCGCCAGCATCGCCTCGCCGAACTACCAAGAGTTCGCCGTTACAATCCTTCGTCGCGAGCCGATGCCCTCGTGCACGTTTCGTAGCACTCCGGGCGGCTATATCGCGTTGTTGTTCGCGAGCCCATGTGAAGGGTTCCTGCATCGGAAAGTTGACGAGATTCTCTTGGCGGTACTGCGCCAGAGGCATCCCAACGGAATCAGCGTCTACAATCAGCCGCAAGCTTCACATCACAAGAGCGGTAGTCCACCCATTGCGGATCATCCGACTGATCAGGCGGCGTCCGAAATGTGCGACTCTGCCTCAAGGATTCCCACAGGTATGGAAAGCGATCTCGCTATCCGATCCCGATATCCCTTGTTGTACCTCAGACCTCGCTCGATGTTTTGAATTTCCTCAGCGGCAAGCCCGCTCGCGACCGTCAGGTCCTCGATCGAATACCCAAGGTGCTCACGATAAGCGCGGACGATGTGGGTCCCCTGCGACATAGCCGTCAAGACTGGTTCGGGAATGCGCGAATCGTTCATAAACATCTCCAAGAACATGGGAGCTCCCTCGGGAGATACCCCCCCGGCGGCGCAGACCAAGCAAATCAAAAAATGGACGTCCATTCAGCCGGACCGGCCTCATCCATGGAATGGGCCGCCTGAATTAGGAGCTGGGTCGGAATATGGCGGCTCACCTCCTTCTAATCAAGAAAGCCAACGGCGAGAATTATTCGCGAAGGATCGCAGGTCGGATGCGCTACAGCCGATCAGGCCATCTCAGGAGGGGGCCCTGGAACTCTGAACACCAACTCGAACTCCCGGTACGGACACTGCTTCCTTCGGCCAATCTCCACCGGCGGGGGAGCGAAAGACCCACTCTTGAAAGCCCCCGGCTGCGTGCTGACGTCGGCTCTAGGAAGCTCGATCGCCCTGTGCCCCGATCGACCGGCCGAAAAAAGGGATTCCAAATTCCAGCAAACACTGGTCATCTGGTTTTCATCCGGATCCAGACAAAGGGTAGCTTTCCATCGAGAGCTTCGCCATCTGTACAGGTTCACAATCATTCGACCGTGACCGATTTTGCGAGATTGCGCGGCTGGTCTACATCTGTCCCCATGAAGAGCGCCGTGTGGTAGGCAAGAAGCTGTATCGGCAGCGAGAAGATCATTGGCGCGATAATCTCGTCGACTACCGGCAGCACGAGCGTGTGCATGGTGTCGAGTTTCGATGCGGCTGCCCCATTTTTATCGGTGATGAGTATAATCCGCCCTCCACGGGCAGCCACTTCCTGCATGTTGGAGACGGTCTTGTCGAAAAAGCGGTCATGGGGCGCGATGACGATCACCGGCATGTTCTCATCTATCAATGCGATTGGCCCGTGCTTCAATTCACCCGCTGCATAGCCTTCGGCATGGATGTAGGAAATCTCCTTGAGCTTCAGCGCTCCTTCCATCGCTAGCGGGAAACTGGTGCCACGGCCGAGATACAGGACGTCACGACACTTTGACAGTTCGCGCGACAAGAACTCGATCTCCGGCTGGATGCTGTTGAGTACTTGGCCCATGACGCGCGGCAATTCGGCGAGGCTCCTGACGAGTGCCTGCAGCTCGCCTTCGGGGACGGTCCCGCGGGCTCTGGCGGCGCTGATGGCGAGTGCGGCTAGAACGGCAAGCTGGCAGGTAAAAGCCTTGGTAGAGGCGACGCCGATCTCCGGTCCGGCAAGGATCGGGAAGACCGTATCGGCCTCCCGAGCGATGGTCGATTCGCAGGCATTGACGATAGCGCCAATTTTCAGCCCACGCTCCTTGCAGTACCTCAACGATGCAAGCGTATCGGCGGTTTCGCCGGATTGCGAAATGAAAAGAGCCGCGGACTGCGGCGGCAAAGGGATCTCGCGGTAACGGAATTCAGACGCAACGTCGATTTCAACCGTCAGGCGCGCATAGCGCTCGAACCAGTATTTTCCGATCAGTCCGGCGAGATAGGCGGTCCCGCAGGCAGAGATCGCCAAGCTCGGAACCTTGGCGAAATCGATGCCAGGAACCATGTCGCGACCCTCTATGATTTTGATGTAATGACGAAGAGCATGGGCGATGACCTCGGGCTGCTCGTATATTTCCTTCTCCATGAAGTGGCGATGGCTGCCCTTGTTGGCCAGATCGGCCGCGGCCGTGGAGATATGGCACGGACGCTCGACGGGATGGCCGTCGATATCAAAGATATGGGCGCCCGAATTGCCGACAATGGCCCAGTCGCCGTCCATGAGATAGGTAATTTCATTGGTGAAGGGCGCAAGAGCGATCGCGTCGGAGCCCAGGAACATCTCGCCGTCGCCGTGACCGATCGCCAGCGGTGGTCCGTTGCGCGCCGCCGTGATGGTCGACGGTTCATCTTCGAAGAGGATGGCAAGCGCATAGGCGCCCCTGACGCGTTTCAGCATGGCACGCGTGGCCTCTTGCGGCCTCATGCCCTCGCGGCGGTATCTTGCCAAGAGATGCCCAACGACCTCGGTGTCAGTGTCGGTCTGGAACTCGGCGCCATCCGCCGCCAATTCCTCCTTCAGCTCGGTGAAATTCTCGATGATGCCGTTATGGACGACGGCGACACCGTCGGTAAAGTGCGGGTGCGCATTGCGTTCCGTCGAGGCCCCGTGGGTTGCCCAACGCGTGTGGCCGATGCCGACTTTGCCGCTCAGCGGCTCTTCCTTCAGTCGCCTCTCGAGATTGACGAGCTTGCCCTCGGCGCGCCGGCGGTGCAAGGCACCGTCGATGATCGTCGCAACGCCGGCGGAATCATAGCCGCGATATTCCAAACCCTTCAACGCGCCGATCAACCGATCCGACACCGGCTGTTGCCCAACGATGCCAACAATCCCGCACATGTTCGTCTCCGCATTTTTGCGGGCAGCATCAGCCCACGCGAGACGGATACCCATCCGGCCGCTTTAAGTGGCGGCCTTGTAGTAGTATTCCATGATATTGGTACAATTGATTGTAGTGATCACTACCATCCGCCCCATGGATAGGTCGGCTGCTGTGGGGACCTAAAGTTCTATTCGCGCCTGACGCTCTTATGACAATCGCAGACTCACCCGCGGCAGGATCACGGCCTCAGAAACGGCCAGCAGGCCTTGGACAGTGGACGGACGACCGGCCTGCGAGCCCTAGTCAGGCAGTCCGGCATGTAGAAGCATTGTGCCGCCGACTTCGGCATCGGCGATGGTCTGTCTCGGCGACAGCCTGAGTTCGCTTCGCGGGCCGCGCGGCTCGCCCAAAGGACCGTCGTCGTCTGCGCGGCGCCGGTGTCAGTTGACGATGGCATAATGCCCGCCGGGTGCGAGCGCCTCGCGCACGGCACGTGCCAGCCGCGGTCGGTCCGGGACGCCATGGAAAGCGTTGGCCATGAAGACGAGGTCGACGGGGCGTGACACCAGAGTAGCGAGTTCATAGGCGTCGCCGGCGACGAATTCGCAATTGGTCACGCCGGCGCCGGTAGCGGCGCTGCGTGGCCTCCAGCTGGTCGGCGTCGATGTCTATGGCGACGACATGGCGGGCGACCGTGGCGATCGGCACAGCCGTCGCCGCAGCAGAGGTCGACCACCTCCATGCCCGGCTTCAGCCCGGTTGCCGCCAGCGCCATCTTCGCTGCGGTCCGGTTTGTCAGTGCTCTTTCCTGGCCTTGGCAAGAACACGAACTTCGGCTTCGGTCCGGAATGGCAATGTACCCCGATGGCGAAGGGCGACCCGATCTGCGTCAAGCTCATCGCCAGGGAAGAGACGAAGTGATGGGCACCCCCCTACCGCTGATTACCACCGGCGGCCGCCTCGCGTTCCAAGGTGGGATGTCGTGCTCCTCGCAGGCTAGCCGAGGCAGAAATAACCGATCAGCGTCCACTCGGGCGGCGTGTCGAGAATCTCGGCCATCTCGGTCACATCGAGGATCGACACCCAGCCCATGCCGATGCCTTCCGCCCGCGCCGCTAGCCACAGTGTGTGCACCGCCATGACGGCCGAATAGTCGATGGTCGCCGGCATGGTTATGCGACCGAGCCCAAGGCCTTGTCCGGTCGTGCGGTCGGCGAAAACCGCGAACTGACAGGGCGCCTCGTTGAGACCGGCAAGCTTCAGCCGGGCATAGAGTGCAGCGCGCTCTCCCGAAAAGCACGTGAGCGCCTCGGCATTGCAGCGTTCGAAGCAGTCTCTCACCGGCGGTGCGCCGCTCGAGGCTGTCGACCACTACGAAGCGCAAGGGCTGGCTGAGGCCAACGCAGGGCGCAATGCTGGCGAGCTCGAGCAGCCGTTCCAGCTTGCCCTCCGGCAGAGCCGTCGGCTCGAAGCGCCGCACATCCCTGCCAGCGCAGCAGCGTGATCAGCCCGGCCCGAAAATCGTCGGCGAAATCGGGAGGTGACGGCATGGCGGTCTCGTTCGGGGCTAGGGATTGCAGTAGGGAGTACGGTGTGGATTGCCAGCTGCCTATTGCCCAAGCTGGCTTGTTGCGTCCGACAAGCGCGCCATGCGGCCCTAACCGCAAACGATAGAAAAATGTTTCCTGGTGGGCGGCGCTATTACGATGCAATCCAGCAAACCAGTTTCGATCAGCTCGCACGGCGGTGAATCATGTGCCAGGGCCTTTGCTAAATGCGCCATTGACACTCAGGCGCACCCGTATCGCTCACCAGGCCTCGGAATGCGGAGAACGTCGGCCTAGAACGCGGCGACGGCGACAGGCGTCTCAGCTTGCATATACTCGTTCCTGCCGCACCGCCTGTAACTCATTTTGCTTCCGACCACGTCGGCCTCGATGTCCCCGAAGGTTCCCCAGGTCATTCGGCAGATACCATCGTCTGACGTCATAGCGCCGGACCAGCACCAGCTGCCCAATTTCATGGGCATTGCTGAGCTTCCAGTCGCCCGCAGTTTCGCCTTCCACCAGTGTCAGGCATCACCCAATTGGGACTCATCCCTCTCACAGTCAATTCGCGGTTGACTTATTTGTCTCCGGCGAAGTGCGACAGCTGCTCGTATCCAGCAGCGTGAGCGATAGTTGATCAAATGCTGCCAATGAGTTTTGATACTGCAATCTTTAGACAGCCGCCTACCATGAATGTGCCATCGCGTTTCGGCGATCGAAGGAGCGAAGCCGGGTGTCCAGTCGTCACTACATATTCCCGGAGAACAGCGAACCTCTGCGGCTATCGCGGCGGCTTGTAGAGGGAATGATCTTCGGAAAGGACGCTCTCCCGCAATACGCCGGCACACGCCAGCGGGTCGTCTCGGTGATAGTTGAGAACGAAGGCACCGCGCCGAATCGGATTCTAGATGCCCAAGGAGCCTATTGGGTTTTCGATGCTGCGGGCGATATCCGAAAGGGCCTCACACGGTCGACTAGCGACATTATGAGCGCCACCTTCAATGATTCCGACAACAAGGGAACGGTGGTGGCACTTCAGCCAAAGCTCTCCAAGAAGAGGGCTGAGGAGGAGCACCGCTGGGTAGTGGGCAAGACCGAACTCGACAGGATTGCCGCAGACATCTGGCCGAAGGTGAAGTCGGACAAGATGAGATCCGCGCAGGGGGTTTCGGTGAAGCGACCGCCGCTTACCTATGATGCTCGGCACGCACTCGACGAGGCTACCGCAAATCTGTGGAAGATTTCGCACGCAGTAGCTGAACTTAAGGAGCCTAGCCTGAAGGGCTTTGCCCATGAGGCTCGTTCGAGAGGTGCCGACCGCCCGGAGCACGAACTTCTCTACCAAGCCATCGCCCAGTTGGCAGATCAGCGACTCGAAATTCTGCGACGTCGCAGGACCGGGAAAGGCGTCTGGTATGCCATAGTGGGCGTAATAAAATGGAACGGCGACCACGTAGGCCAGAGCGTAGCCAGGTTCCACGAGAAGTGCGAAGGAAAGCGTTCAGCGGTCGTCGCGGCGAGAAAAGCTTCTCGCCGAACATGCCGGTGAATTCGCGGAAAATATGACTGTGGAGGCCGAAGTGCTGACTGACCTTGAATGGCAGGGCAGGCTCCCTGAAGTGGAAGATTGAGGGTCGCGCCATGGCGGGCTACTTGATTTCGGTGTCGCAGATGCGTGGCCAAAGACCGACACATGCTGCCAGGCATATGCATCTGCGGCGGGTTTGACTTTTGATATTGGGATAGGCAGGAAGGCCGCTTGCTGTACAGACGGGCTTATCGGCGAGGTCGAGAATCCTAGTACCGGTCAATGGTAGTGCATCCAAAGCAGTCTGATTTCGACAGCCGTCGTCGAGCCGGAGTGCGCACCGCCCTGTGCGGTGAGGCCTCCGTAAGGTCTGGGTATCTGAATGCCGTGTTAGCGCGGGCGCGCCAAACCTTGGCTCGCGCCGGTCAAGGCAGTTAATCAAAAAAATGGGACATCCGGGGTTCGCAGGCATACAGTGTGCCATCGACGGCAACTCTAAGGGCGTCCGTCGGCTGTGAGCGATCAACATGCTTCCGCCCCAATAGGGAGAGGGAGCTATGACAGACTCCAGTTCACAAACTCACACTGCCGCGCAACGCGACACCCGCCAAAATTCCATCTATCGCAATTCGCTGCTGCTTCGAATGTGCTCGGCAGATTTGGCATTGCTGCAACCTCACTTGGAAAGCGTCTCCCTTGGACTGAAGACGCATCTCGAAGTGGCGGGGTCACCAATCAGAACCGTGTACTTCTTCGAGAGCGGTCTCGGGTCAGTGGTGGGCGAACTGCGGCCTGGTATTGAAGCTGAGATCGGAATCATTGGTTGTGAGGGCATGACCGGCTCAGCGCTTATCATGGGCGATGACCGATCAACGCACGATTGTTACGTGCAATTAGAAGCCCGCGCCTTTGTTATCGACGCGGGCCTCTTCACCAAGGCGCTTTTGACAAGCCCAACCCTGCGAACTTTTCTGCTCCGCTACGTTCACTACTTTCACCTCCAGGCAAGCTTCACCGCGCTCAGCAATGCCCGGATGAACATCGTCGATAGGCTCTCAAGATGGCTGGTGATGTGTGATGATCGCGTGGACGGAAACCGCTTGGCGATTACGCACGAGTTCTTATCAGTCATGCTCGGTGTCAGGCGGCCCGGCGTCACCATAGCGCTGCAAATATTAGAGGGGCAAGGTCTGATACGATCGATGCGAGGAGAGGTCGTTATCCTTGATCGCACGCGTCTGATTGCGCTGGCTGACGGGTCGTATGGCAGGGCTGAAGCCGAATACGCTCGGCTAATCAGCCAACTGCCTTGGCCGCAGGCGCCTGATCTCCAATGATGTGCTCGAACAGGGAGATGGCCGATCTCCTGCATTGAGGCCATGTCCGGGTAAGCCGCCTAAACAGAGCCTTCACCGCCGACGTTGCCGAGCATCAGATCCAAGACGAAGCTGTCATGCCGGCACCGTTGCATGCGCCGCCCGAGGAAAACCGCCCCTCGCATCCATTCAGGATTCCGAAGCACGATACGGCTGTGCACCACCTTCCGGCCACTGCAAAGGGGACCCGAGATGACTCGGTCCGTAGAGGAGGTTTTCGAAGAGCATCTGAGGCGATATCGAGGAGGATCTTGGGGCGCACTGCCATCTAACCTCGATTAAGCAGGCATTCATGCGCTGGTTGGAGCAAAGGCGAGACTCATTGCACCAGCCCAGTTCAAGGCATATGCGGACAACCGCTTTGGGCGCCGAACAGATCGATTGGCGGCATACCCTTATCTTGCCTCACAAGACTTGTGGTCCGGGAAGGCTGTTTCGGGACTTTTCGAAATCAGCGGATCACAGGCTCGCCATGGAAGCGGCGGCGTGATGGAGGAGAAACCCCGAAGCCAACTTCCATCATCAGCCGTGGCCTGTGCGCCGGCACGGTGCCATATGGAACCCGAACGGATCCTCGACGAAACCGAAACCGGCCTCGCCGGTCAGCGCGACCGGGCTCTGCTTGCCGTACACGTCCAGAATCTCTTGCGCGGGATGGCTGACGACAAGCGTAAGTTGGTGCTTGAGGGCGCGGCGATCATGGCTGCCGCGGACATAGACATGCGGGCCGGTCCCCTCGTCGACGGGCACCAGATAAAAAAAGAACTTCAGCATCCGCCAGTCGTCCATATCGAAGTGGTATTTGCCGAGCGAAGCCAGGTTCTTGTCGGCGTCCGACGCCTGGCCGGTCGGGAAGCTCCACCAGACGCGCGTTGTGATCAGCGTCGCCTGGCCGCCGAGATAGTGCGCGGCAATATCCATGAGCAGCGGATCGTTTTGGATGGCAACGGCCGAGTTACAGCCCAGAATGCGCTCGAAATAATGACCGCTGAGCAACGGACGGCCAAACCGCGCCTCAGCCTCCGCATGCTCCGCCGGCATGAATTCGAGTCGGCGATCGAAATTGCCGAAACAAGGTGTGCACCTGGCGAATGCGGCTATATCTTCAGCCACCATTCTTGGCAGGACGAGGCCGGGGAAAAGCCCATCCATCCGCAGCGCGTCGACAACGTCCTGGCAATTGATACCGGCAAACATCGTGTCCTGGGCTCTTTGCGACCTTCGGACCGGCTTTGCACCACGCCAGTGCATTCTCCGTGCCGGCATGGTGCGCGCCAACATGAACATGGGCAGCCACGCCGGGTTCTCGCGAATATCCGACAGGTAGGTCGGAATGCGTACGGCTATGCGACGCAGCATGCTGCCGTTTCGCGCGATAGTCTCAAGGCTTGCCGCGCCGGCTTTGTCGGGGTTCATAACGGTCATCGGGAGCCTCAAGGCATGAATGCACTCATCGACGAAGGTTGGGTCCCAGTGCTTCGCCGCGATTCGCCGCGGAAGAACTAGGCGCTTGCCACGTTTTGTGCAACG
The DNA here is from genome assembly GCF_040321855.1 of Mesorhizobium sp. M0227. NCBI lineage: Bacteria > Pseudomonadati > Pseudomonadota > Alphaproteobacteria > Hyphomicrobiales > Phyllobacteriaceae > Mesorhizobium > Mesorhizobium sp. M0227. Next base: position 68,338 of record NZ_JAMYSJ010000025.1, read on the forward strand.
CACAATTGCACTCAGAAATGGAGGTTGCGCGTTCGAATAAGACAATCGCAACCACCCCAATTAGCTCAGGAACTGTCTGTAGCCGCCGCCCATCAGGTAGCGGCCACGTTGGATGGCGCGACGTACCTGATCGCGAAGATGGCCACCTGGATGACGCCAATCTTCTTCGACGCGGCGTGTCCCGAACAAGGCAATGGCGACATCCTGATGAGATGCTCCGGCAAGCGAGCCATCCAAAGCCTGGAGTACGATACGCAGACGCGCTCCGCGGTGTTCCGGCGGAAAGCAAGCAGCTGACAGGCGGGCGCAACCATTGACGTGGTTCAAGAACTGAAGGGCAGCGACATGGAACTTGAGGTGCTGCGGCTGAACGATCGCGTCAACATATAGCCGCAACGGGCGGAGGACGGACGGACCGGAAACGGCGATCTGCAGACTCCGGCAGTTCTCCCTCAGCAGCACGTGCTGCACGCCCGCAGCTGTCAGCAGGATGTCCTTGCAGCATGAGAGCGAAGAAAGGTGAAGCGGTTCAAAATCGTGGTCGAGCCCAAGCGGCTCCGCGGCCGCTCGTAGAATACAGGCGCAATCGCGCGGATCCCAAAAGACCCTTGCCGATGTAGCGTCCGAAAGTGGCGCGTCGGCGAAAAAGAAGGCTCCATTGTCTTAGGAGAGCTGATCCTGTCGTCAACTCGATTATCTGCATGTCGCCTTGGGGTCCGACAATGCAGGCGGACGGTGCCATTTTGGCGTGGTCGCGCTGGAATTGTGGATTGCGCCGAAGAAACTCCCAGGCCCAGCCAGTGCGTGGCAATCGTCTAGCATAGTGGTAAGCGTCGTGGCGACGCCAGTCCGGCCAGCATACAAGGCCGACCGTCGCTTCCTTGGACAGACCAGCATCCTTCATGGCTCAGGTGTCCACTATGGCGCTATGCCGACGGGCCTAGAACCGGTTGCCACAGTACCGGTCCAATCAGACGTCCCCTGCTGCGGATGCGCAAAAGGCTCGCGTGGGAAATCTCGAGAAACCCAGCCACCGCCTCCGTTTTGCCGACGCATTTGGGTTCTCCGATGCGCGACAATGGCCACGTAGCCAGGCGGAGGATCCGCTCCATGCGCGTATCCGTCACCGTTACTATCCGGGTCAGATCCTTGGCCAAGCCGAACTCGATCATGCCCGCGAAGAGCTCGTAGGTCGCCTGGGCCAGCCCGCCCGCAGCCTTGGGCGCCGACGGAGGAAGATCGAGCGCGAAACGACTGCTCTCCCATATGTCGGTGGTCGAGGGCACGACGTCAGCACCCAGCAGCACCGGGAACGTGTCGCGCAACATTGTGGGTCCGGTGCTGGGCAGAAGACGCACGCAACCGCGAATTCGCCAGTCGGATCCTTTGAGGAGCAGATAGACGGGCTTCAGAGCATCAAACGAATCGGATTCCATCTGGTCTTCGGTATCAACTTCCCAATCGAGCCTTTCCTTGAACACCCGAAACCTGAGCCCGTGCATCTCTTTGAGTTCGCCTGCAAACTCGTTGTAAAAGTCTGGTGTTATCAGTTGCATCATGGTCGCCTCCATGTGGGATGTGTTCCCGCCATCGAAAGGCAAAGCTGACAGCGATGCAGCCTGTAGAGGTTTACAGGTATCGTGGCTGAAGAATCAGGATCTCGTCTGGCCGGAGGCAGCCATGCGTGCAACGGCCTGGTTGATCGTTCGAACGCCAAACTTTGCCTTGGCGTTTTCCAAGTGAAAAGTCACGGTGCGCTTTGAGACGCCGAGAAGCTGGCCGATATCCCAAGCCGACTTGCCGCGCGCTGCCCATTTCAGGCACTCGAACTCCCGCGGGGTGAGCGTTACACCATCCACCACGCGATCATCGGCGAGCCTGCGCCGGACATGGATATGAAAGTTGATGGCCACCAGCTGCAATGCTTTTTCGTAACGTGCCAGTGACCGCAACAGAAGCGGACGGGACTCGTCGGAAGCAAAGGTCAGGGCAGCAAACCGGCCGAGATGATCATGCATGGACATCGTCAGGCCGCCGCAGATGCCAAACTCAGCCGCACTCTCCAGAATTTGTTGCTGCGAATTCGGCAGACAGTGTCGAGCGCGGTCCACACCCCAATCGAATGTATCCCAGCCTTGCAGCCCGCGCAGGATGACCGGATCAAACCTGTGGTACCGCTGTTGCAGATAACGTGATGTCCAGGATGAAGGATAGTTTGAAATCAATTGGGGGGCGTCGCCGGAGGCCGACGGGTAAGTGAAATAGGCGAATAGCGGGAAGTCGAAGCCGGCTGCAGCGGAGGCCATTGCCTCACAGAGATCGGCAGCATCAACACTTGCAGACAGTTGCTCGACGAAGTTCTCAAACACGCGATGCATTTGCCCTGTGCGTAACCTCCGTTCGCTCAATGCCAGGCAGAGACCTTGTTTTAAACGATCCCGGACGGATACAGCGCGTGCCGAGAACGTGGCTAATCTGTTGAACCAATCCGAAATAGTCTGACGTTGTCTATGAGACGTGTGCCGCCGAGCCAGGCCGCCGCAAGCAACCGTGCCGGTCGATCAAGGCTTGTCATCGGGTGCAGATCTGCCTCTTCGCGAAGTTCCAGGTATTCGACCTCGCGATAGCCTGCAGCCAGAATTGCTGCGCGAGACTCTGCAAGCGTTGGCAGGACGGGTGAGCCGCGCCCAAGCCGCTCAGCCGTCTTGAGCAGGACCGATGATAGCTTGGGAGCAACAGCGCGTTGCGCTGGCGAGAGCCGCACATTGCGCGATGATAGCGCAAGACCGTCGGCTTCACGGACTGTCGGACAGGCAACAATGGTGATTGGAATATCCAGATCCCGGGCCATGCGCCTGACCAGGTGAATTTGCTGAAAGTCCTTTTCGCCAAAGAAGCCGAAGTCAGCGCTGGTCTGCAGGAAGAGCTTGGCGACGACGGTCGCCACGCCATCGAAATGTCCCGGCCGGAAGGCACCGCACAGGCCCTCGCTGACACCGGACACCGAAACGGTGGTGGCGAAGCCCGCCGGATACATCTCCTCTGCATCTGGCGCATAAAGCAGGTGCGCGCCAACCGGTGCCAGCTTGGCGGCATCCTCGTCCTCGGTGCGCGGATACGCGGCAAGATCGGCCTGGCTATTGAATTGCTTCGGGTTGACGAAGAGCGTCACGATCACACGGTCTGCCTTCTCGAGTGCAGCGCGCACCAGGCTGAGATGGCCCTCATGCAGGACGCCCATCGTTGGCACCACGGCAATCCTCACGCCCTCGCGGCGCCATGCGGCGACGATTTCGCGAAGCTGGTCAACGCTCCTGACGATCGGCACGCTCACGCTGCTTCTCCGCTCTTGGTGGCGTCCGTGTCGGCGGGCGTGGGCGCATCGGCAAACACGTGCTCGGCGGCCGGAAACTGGCGCTCCTTCACCTCGTGCGCATAGGAAGCGATCGCAGCCGCAGCCGCCTCCCCCAGTTCAGCATAGCGCTTGACGAATTTGGGTCGGAAGTCGCCGAAGAGGCCCAGCATGTCGTTGACGACGAGAAGCTGGCCGTCACAGGCTGCCGAGGCACCGATGCCAATGGTCGGGGCCGCCACCTCCCCGGTGATCCGGCGGGCGAGCGCTTCAGGAACCTTTTCCAGGACGACCGCAAAGGCGCCCGCTTCGCTCACCGCAATTGCGTCGCGCCTGATGCGCTCGGCATCCCCGCCCCTGCCCTGCACGCGGTAGCCACCGATGGCGTTGATGGCCTGCGGCGTCAAGCCGACATGAGCCATGACGGGCACGCCGCGTGCGGCGAGGAAGCCGATCGTCTCTGCCATCGTTTCGCCGCCTTCGAGCTTGACGGCAGTGCAGCCGGTCTCCGACATGACGCGCGCAGCATTTCGGAAAGCCTGCTCTGGGCTTTCCTCGTAGGAACCGAACGGCAGGTCGACCACCATCAGCGCCTGCTTGATGCCACGGCGCACCGCCTGGCCGTGCGTGATCATCATCTCCAGCGTGACACCGAGCGTCGAGGGCAGGCCGTGGAGAACCATGCCGACGCTGTCGCCGACGAGCACCACATCACAATGGGGATCGACAAGCCGGGCGACTGGGGTGGTGTAGGCGGTAAGGCAGACGAGCGGCGTCCCACCTTTGCGCGAACGAATATCCGGCGGTGTGATCGCCTTGGTATCACCAAACGCGCTCAATGGATCCTCCTTCCCCTACGTTACCGCGGGTGTCGCCTTTCGCACATTTTTGTGCAGGTGCGAAGAGCTAAAAAATGGCCGTGCAGCTGTGGGGTGTTGACGTGCCGACAGGCGCGCTTACACTAAATCGATTAAGGTGCCCCCCAAGCTGGCAGACCAATTCGCGAACATGGACGATCAGGCAATACGACTCAGGAAAGACAGAGCCGCCGTGAATGCCGACGACGTCAAAGTGGACCTGATCGCCTTTGTGGTCGCCGTAAACGACAGTGAACCCTGTGTGCTCACCATCGGCCAGGCGGACACCTTGCCCTCCGGTCCCTTTGCGCTTGAGCACCGATCGCTGCAATCCGGCTTGAGGGGGTGGGTCGAGCAGCAGACCGGCCATCGGCTGGGGTACATTGAGCAACTCTACACGTTCGCTGATCGGGATCGCATCGGCGCCGAGCGCCAGCAGCGCGTCATCTCCATCAGCTATCTTGCATTGACCCGCAAGGAACAGGCAGCGGGCCCGCCCAAGTGCGGATGGCAGAGTTGGTATGAATATTTTCCATGGGAGGACCATCGCTCCGGCACGCCTCCGGTCGTGCTGGATGTTCTGCGACCACGCCTGATTGAATGGGCAAACGGCGTCCGCGATGCGGCCACGCGACGTGAACGCTGGCAGCGGGCGACGATAGCCTTTGGCTTCGACGACCGCCTTTGGAACGAGGAACTCACGCTGCAACGCTATGAGTTAGTTTACGAAGCAGGCTTGGTCCAAGAGGCCGTAAGAGGGCGGGACGGGGCGCCCCCTCCGCTGGTGCCCAGCAAGTCCATGGTCGCCGATCATCGCCGCATCGTGGCGACCGGCATTGCGCGGCTGCGCTCCAAGATCAAATACCGGCCGGTCGTCTTTGAGCTGATGCCGACGGTCTTCACGCTTTTGCAGCTGCAGCGAACCGTGGAGGCGCTCGCCGGCAGGCTCATCCACAAGCCGAACTTTCGCCGACTGATCGAACAGCAGGAACTGGTCGAGGAGACCGGAGAGGCCACCACTGAGACCGGCGGCCGGCCAGCGAAGCTTTTCCGTTTCCGCCACGCCGTTCTCGACGATAGGCTCATCGCCGGGACAAAATTGCCGCTGGCGCGGGGTTGACATCCCTTATACTCACAGCAAGTATATGCTGGTTATTTTCAATTAGAGTATAAGCGGGAGGGGGTTGATGAGCGCCATGCTGCCTGCGGCCGCGTTGCTCTACGAGCGCGTCCGGCGAGTGATCCCGCCGATCGAATGGCCGGCTTTCGTCGACGATATCGAGGCGATCCTTGCACTGAAGCGCGAGCGCAACGCCATCATCCTGGCGCACAACTATCAGACGCCCGAGATTTTCCATTGCGTGGCCGACATCGTCGGCGACAGCTTGGCATTAGCCCGCACGGCTGCGACGATCGAGGCGCAAGTCATCGTGCTGGCCGGCGTCCATTTCATGGCCGAAACGGCCAAGCTCCTTAATCCGGACAAGACCGTGCTCATTCCGGATCTCAGCGCCGGTTGCTCGTTGGCGGAATCAATCACGGCAGAAGACGTGCGCTTGATGCGCCAGCGTTATCCCGGCGTTCCGATCATTACTTATGTAAACACGTCGGCCGAAGTGAAAGCCGAGTCGGATATCTGCTGTACATCCGGCAACGCCAAGGCGGTCGTCGAATCCCTTGGGGTTCTCCGGGTGATCATGCTGCCGGACGAATATCTGGCCCAGAATATCGCCGCCCAGACCGATGTACAGATCATCGCCTGGAAAGGGCATTGCGAGGTGCATGAGCGCTTTACACCGGCCGACATCCGCGAGTTGCGCGAAAGCCATCCCGGCGTGGTCGTGCTCGCCCATCCCGAATGCCCGCCCGACGTCGTGGCTGAAGCAGATTTTTCCGGCTCGACGGCTGCCATGTCCGACTATGTCGAAAGGCAAAGGCCGCCACGTGTCGTGCTGATGACGGAATGCTCGATGAGCGACAACGTCGCGTTAGCGCACCCAGAGGTCGAGTTCATCCGGCCCTGCAATTTGTGCCCGCACATGAAGCGGATCACGCTTGCCAACATCCGCACGGCGCTCGAGCAGAACCAACATGTCCTAACCATCGAACCCGGGATCGCCGGGCGCGCGCGGCTTGCGGTCGAACGGATGCTGGCAGTTTGAGCGCCGACCTCCGCAGCTTCTTCGGGCGTCCCATCATCATCGGCGGCGGCATCGCCGGACTGATGACCGCGCTTCAACTGTCGCCGGAGCCGGTGCTTCTTCTGTCAAGGTCGCTGCTGGGAGCTGACAATTCGAGCACCTGGGCACAGGGGGGTCTGGCTGCAAGTTTCGGCGAAGACGACGATCCGGCAATGCACCTGGCCGATACGCTTGCTGCCGGGGATGGTCTCTGCGACAGAGACGTGGCGAGCCGCATCCTCCAAGCCGCGCCCAAGGCGATAGAGGGGCTTGCGGCCTTTGGGGTTCCCTTTGACCGCACGCCGAAAGGATCACTGTGCCTCGGATTGGAGGCCGCACACAGCCGACGTCGCATCGTTCATGCGCATGGGGACGGCACCGGGCGTGAGATCATGCGTGCCCTGATCGCGGCTGTGCGTTCCACTCCGTCGATAGTTGTCGTGGAGGGCGTGGAAGCGCGCCGGCTGGCCGTGCGAGAGAATGCGATCCGGGGCGTCTGGGCGAGCTGTTCGATCGGACCTTTCTTCTTCGGCTCACGGCGGGTCGTCCTCGCCACCGGTGGCATCGGGGGACTGTTTCTCGACACCACGAACCCTTGGGGAAGTTGCGGACAAGGCCTTGCACTTGCGGCCCGCGCTGGAGCTGTCCTAGCCGACCTCGAATTCATCCAGTTCCACCCGACCGCGCTTGACGGCCCGGAACGCCCTATGGCGCTGGTCAGCGAGGCTGTCCGAGGCGAAGGTGCTGCCCTGATCGATGAAACCGGCCAGGCTTTTCTCCAGAGCGTGCCAGGGGCGGAACTTGCGCCTCGCGATGTCTTGGCCCGGGCCGTGTGGAACCATCTTGCGGACGGCCACCGTGTTTTTCTCGACGCCCGACAACGGCCTGGCCCGGCATTCGCTCGACATTTCCCGACAATCGCATCAGCCTGTCGTGGAGCGGGCATCAATCCCGCCCGCGATCTCATCCCCATTCGGCCGGCCCAACACTACCACATGGGTGGCGTTGCCGTGGACAGCTCCGGCAGAACCTCCGTCAAGGGGCTGTGGGCCTGCGGAGAAGTCGCTTCGACAGGACTGCATGGCGCCAACAGGCTCGCCAGCAATTCCTTGACAGAAGCCATCGTGTGCGCCCGCTGGGTCGCTGAAAGTGTCGCCGGGGCGCCTGCGCGCAGAACAAGGCCTGCGTTTGCCAACGTTTACCCACCGCCCGCTCCGATACCCGTGCGTGTTTTCCTGTCGCGCGCACTCGGCATCGTCCGGGATGGTGAAGGTTTGAAAGCAGCCACACGTGCCTTATTGCCGCTCGCCGAAAGCAAGGATGCGGTCTCGGATCCGGCGGCTGTCGGGCTAATGATCGCGGTTGCCGCCTTGTTGCGCGAAGAAAGCCGCGGCGCTCATTACCGGACAGATTTTCCTCATCATGCGACTGCCGCCCGACGGTCCGAAATCACCCTCGAAGCCGCCTTGGCTACAGCGCGGGGACTCGGACACTCGCCAAGTCTCGAAGGGCCGAAGTGATGACACTTTCACCGCTACCCACGGTCGTGCTTGAGCCGCTTGCACGGGCAGCTCTTCTTGAAGATCTTGGCAGAGCCGGCGACTTGACCACGCAGGCCATCGTCCCGAAGGAATACCAAGCGGGAACCGTGTTGGTGGCGCGACAGTCCGGAGTTGTCGCCGGCCTCGATCTGGCGATGCTCGCTTTCGGCTTGATTGATCCTGCTGTCGAAATCTCGGTGGAGCGCGCAGACGGCTGCAATGTCGTGGATGGAGAGATCATTGCATCAGTGGTTGGCCCGGCCCGGGCCATTCTCACAGCCGAAAGGACGGCACTCAATTTTTTGTGCCATCTGAGCGGCATCGCCACGGCAACGGCATCGATCGTCGCTGCGGTTCGTGGGTATGGCGCGAAGATCGTCTGCACCCGCAAGACGACGCCCGGATTGCGGGCAGTCGAAAAGTATGCCGTGCGCGCAGGTGGCGGGTCCAATCACCGCTTCGGTCTGGACGATGCAATCTTGATCAAGGACAACCACATCGCCATCGCAGGCGGCGTCCGCCCAGCGCTCGAGCGAGCACGAAGAGCGGCCGGTCATCTCGTCAAGATCGAAGTCGAAGTCGATACTCTGGCCCAGTTGGAGGAGGTACTTGGCTTCGATCCCGATGCGGTTCTGCTCGACAACATGTCCCTCCCCGATCTTCGCCGCGCCGTCGCAATGATCGGTGGCCGCGCTATCACCGAGGCTTCTGGCGGGATCACGTCCCATACAGCGCGGGCGGTTGCCGCGACCGGCGTTGATCTGATTTCGGTCGGCCGACTCATCCACAGCGCGCCGATCCTGGATATCGGCCTCGACCATCGGGGCTCATGATTGTCTGAGTCAGGATTGGGTCAACTGTCCTCTCCGATCGTCAACAGTCAGATAGCAAAGACCCCGCAAGACAGACCGGAGGAACAGCATGGACATGCAAACGGCAAGTTCAACGCAGACATCGCCACAGGCTCAATCCCCTGACCCCGGAGCGTGGACCCTGGAGAAGGCTCAGGCACTTTACCATGCCCCCTTCAACAATCTCCTCTTCCTGGCGCAAACGGTGCACCGCCAGAATTTCGATCCAAACAAGGTCCAGCTCAGCCGGCTGCTCAGCATCAAGACGGGAGGATGCCCGGAGGATTGTGGCTATTGCAGCCAGTCGGCGCGTCACGAAACCGGCCTGAAGGCATCGAAGCTGATGGAGGTCCGGCGCGTCATCGCCGAGGCGACCAAGGCGCGTGATGCCGGCGCCACGCGTTATTGCATGGGCGCGGCCTGGCGAAACCCCAAGGCGCGCGACATGGATGCGATGGTGGCGATGGTCGAGGGCGTCAAGGCGCTGGGCATGGAGACCTGCATGACGCTCGGCATGCTCGATCTTGAGCAAGCCGCTCGACTGAAGCAAGCGGGCCTCGACTACTACAACCACAACATCGATACGTCGGAACGCTACTACAGCGAGATCATCAGCACGCGCGGCTATGCCGAGCGGCTCGACACGCTTGAGCAGGTTCGTCGATCCGGCATCAAGGTCTGCTGCGGCGGTATTGTCGGCATGGGCGAAGATCCGGTGGACCGGATCGACATGCTGGTGACGCTGGCGAACCTACCCGAGCCGCCGGAAAGCGTCCCGATCAACATGCTGATCCCGATCGCCGGCACCCCGCTTGCCGAAGCCAAGCCCATCGAGCCGATCGAATTCGTGCGCGTGATCGCCCTGGCGCGCATCATGATGCCGAAATCGCATATCCGTCTCTCCGCCGGCCGTATGGCCATGACCGATGAGATGCAGGCGCTGTGCTTTTTTGCCGGCGCCAACTCGATTTTCGTCGGCGACACGCTGCTGACGGCGGACAATCCCGGTGAGGACAAGGATACCCTGCTGTTCCGGCGCCTTGGCATCGAGCCGATGGAACTCGAAGCGCAATGAACGGGGCGCCGCTTGCCAGTTATGATGCGACCTTGAAGAGGCTGGCGCGCAAGGACCGGCTGCGGACGCTTTCGCCCCGCGCCGGGCTGGACTTCTCGTCGAACGACTATCTCGGGCTGGCCTCGTCCAGGAGACTTGGCGATGCTGTTGTGGCGGCGATTGCGCGGGGCACGCCGGTTGGCGCCACCGGGTCGCGGCTGTTGCGCGGCAATGCACCGGAACACGAGCAGCTCGAGGCAGACGCGGCGGCATTCTTTGGAGCCGACCGCGCGCTGTTCTTCAGCAGCGGCTACATCGCCAACTTCGCTCTGCTGAGTGCCCTGCCGCAGAAAGGCGATCTTTTGGTTCTCGATGAGCTCGCCCATGCCAGCATGCATGAGGGTGCGCAGGCCGGGCGCGCACAGTTCGTGCTGGCCGCGCACAACGATGCAACCGCTGTTGAGGATGCGATCACACGTTGGCGCGCCGCAGGCGGCATGGGATGCGTCTGGATCGCGGTGGAAAGCCTTTACAGCATGGATGGCGACTGCGCGCCTTTGGAGAGCCTGGTCGCGCTTGCCGATCGGCACGGCGCATTCATCGTCATTGACGAGGCGCATTCGACCGGCGTCTGGGGACCGGACGGCCGGGGGCTTGCCGCCGCTTTCGAGGGCCGCGACAACATCGTCGCGCTCCACACCTGCGGCAAGGCGCTCGGCGCATCTGGTGGGCTCGTGACCGGGCCGAGGACACTGTGCGAGTATCTGATCAACCGTTGCCGGCCATTCATCTACGCCACCGCGCCATCGCCGCTGATGGCAGTGGCAGTGCGCGAAGCACTCGCAATGCTCGCCGACGAGCCTATGCGGCGTGTTCAGCTGCATGAACGCGTTGCCCTCGCCGGCCGCCAGCTGGCCGAGCGCTGCGGCGTGATACCCAGCGGCTCGCAGATCCAGCCCCTCGTAATCGGCGATGTCAGGCGCACCATGGCAGTGGCGGCGCGCCTGCAGGCCCGCGGCTTCGACATACGCGGTATTCGTCCTCCGACCGTGCGCACGTCGCGGCTGCGCATCTCACTGACGCTCAATATCGGCGAAGCCGACATTTCCGCCATGGTCGAGGCGCTGGTCGAGGTGTTGGCCCAAAGATTGCCGGAGGCGATATGACCCAACGCATCGTCATCACCGGAACCGACACGGGAGTTGGCAAGACCGTGTTTGCGGCTGGGCTCGCCGGTTTGCTCGACGGCTTTTACTGGAAACCGGTGCAATCGGGCCTCGACGGCGAGACCGACAGCGAGGTGGTCGCGCGGCTTGCCGGCTTGCCCTCAGAGCGCGTGCTGCCGGAAGCCTACCGCTTGCGGAGCCCGCTGTCGCCGCATCGTTCGGCCGAGATCGACGGCGTGGCGATCAAGGCTGCCGATCTTGCTTTTCCCGTGCTACCGACGCCGCTCGTCATCGAAGGCTCCGGCGGCCTGATGGTGCCGCTTAACCGGCGCACAAGGCTCATCGACATCTTCGCTGAATGGCGGCTGCCCGTCATTCTGTGCGCCCGCACCACGCTCGGCACCATCAACCACACCTTGCTCTCGATCGAGGCGCTCCGCGCCCGATCCATCCCGTTGGCCGGCATCGCTTTCATCGGCGATGAGATGGCCGATACGCAACGGACCATCGTGGAATTCAGCGGTGCGCCGCAGCTCGGCAGGCTGCCGCACCTCGATCTGCTGACGGGCAAGACACTGAGGGACGCAATGATTGCCGGCTTCGCCTTCGCCTCGATTACTGGAGGTGACTGATGTCGCAGTCTCATGTGTGGCATCCCTTCACCCAGCACGCGCTCGAGCCTGCGATCCCAGAAATCGTCCGGACTGAAGGCGCCTATCTCCGCAGGGCCGACGGCGCCCGCATCCTGGACGCCATCTCCTCCTGGTGGGTCGTCACACATGGCCACCGCCATCCCCGCATCATGAAGGCAATCGAGACAACCGCGTCGAGCCTCGACCAGATTATCTTTGCGGGCTTCACGCACGAGCCGGCAGAGCGCTTGGCCAAGGCGCTTGTCGGCCTCGCTCCCGCTGGACTCGACTGGGTGTTCTATTCCGACAGTGGCTCGACCTCGGTCGAAGTAGCGCTGAAGATGGCACTCGGTTATTTCCGCAACATCGGCGCCCCACGCTCGCGCATCGTCGTCATGCATCACAGCTATCATGGCGACACGATCGGCACGATGAGCGTCGGTGCGCGTGGCGTGTTCAACGCCGCCTACGAACCCTTGCTGTTCGAGGTCGCCACCATCCCCTTTCCGGCAGCGGGGCGCGAGCAGGAGACGCTGGATCGTTTAGAGGCTGTGACCCGCGATCGACGAGCCGCAGCCTTAATCGTCGAGCCGCTGGTGCTGGGCGCCGGCGGCATGCTGATGTATCCGGCTTCAATTCTGGCCGAATTGAAGAAGATCACTGAGGCCTCCGGCACGCTGCTGATCGCCGACGAAGTGATGACCGGCTGGGGGCGGACCGGAACCATGTTCGCCTGCGAGCAGGCATCGATCTCTCCAGATATCCTGTGCACCTCGAAAGGCCTGACCGGCGGCGCCATCCCGCTGGCCGTAACGCTTGCCACCGATGCCATCTTCCAGGCTCATTATTCCGAGGACCGGAAGAAGACGTTTTTCCATTCGAGCTCCTACACTGCCAACCCGATTGCCTGCGCGGCAGCACTTGCCAATGTCGAGATCTGGCGGGACGAGCCGGTGGCCGAGCGCATTGCGGCCTTGAGCGCAATGCAGGCCACCGGGCTTCGACGCTTTCGCGACAACAGCTTCTTCACCGACTGCCGGGCGACCGGCACGATCGCGGCGCTCGACCTGCGAACCGGTTCCGCAGGTTATCTCGCCGAGATCGGACCGAAACTGCGCGCTTTCTTCCTCGAGCGAGGGCTACTTGTGCGCCCGCTCGGCAATGTCCTCTACCTTCTGCCACCCTATTGCATCACCGGCGACGAGCTCGAGCGACTCTATGACGCCATTGAGGAGGCGGGCGAACGCTTCGGGTCCAGGCCATGAGCAAGTCGTCGCGCATTCTCGGGTTTGGGCATCATGCGCCTGGGCGAAAGGTGGCGAATGCCGAAATCGAGAGCAATCTCGGTCTTGATCCAGGCTGGATCGAAAGGCGTACCGGGATACGGTCGCGCTTCTGGGCAACCGACGAAGACACGCTGTCTGGTCTTGCTGCGCAGGCCGGCGACATGGCGCTGGCGAACGCCGGTATTGCGCGCCACGACATCGGTCTGCTGTTGCTTGCCACCTCGACGCCCGACCATCTTCTGCCGCCCAGCGCGCCGCTGGTCGCACACAAGCTTGGCCTTGGCCGCGCAGGCGCGGTGGATCTGACCGGCGCCTGCGCCGGCTTCATCTATGCGCTGATGTTTGCGGACGGATTTACCCGCCTGCACGGCAAAGCGAGCCTTGTTATCGCCGCCAACATCCTCAGCCGCCGCATCAATCCAGCCGAGCGCGCAAGCTCGGTCCTGTTTGCCGATGCCGCCGGCGCCCTGGTGATCGGTCAGTGCGATGATGCTGATCGGGGCATTCTCGGTGCCTCGGTGGCTTCGGACGGCTCGCGCTACGGGCTGATCCAGATTCCCGCAGGAGGAAGCAACAAGCCGTTCCACGGTGACCTCGATCTCGCGCAAACCCGGATGAGGATGGCGGACGGCCGCGAAGTGTTCGCAAAGGCCGTCGAGATGATGACCGATTGCTCGATAAACGCGCTAGCCGCTGCCGGAGTGCGGCCACACGATCTCGGCCGGTTCGTGCCGCATCAGGCCAATACTCGGATTTTCGACGCGGTCGGGAGGAACCTCGGCATCGCGGACCAAGCAATTGTCAAGACGATTGCCGAATACGGCAACTCTTCGGCCGCGACGATCCCGCTGTCGCTCTCGCTCGCCAACCAGACGGAGCCATTCCAGCCTGGAGAGAAAATCCTTCTGTCGGCGGCGGGTGCGGGTCTCAGCGGCGGCGCTCTCGTGGTTGGAATCTAGCCGGCCGGCTCACGCGCGCAGGACTGGTCATGAATGGGAATAGGGCAACAGAACCAATGCCAAAATGGCCTTCTGAAGCTCGACATGACCGAGCTGACGCAGCACGACCCCGTGCGAGCCTCTGGATGCGATCAAATGCATCACCTGTTGCATCATTCGTGCCATCTGAATAAAGCTCAAATACAAAGGGTGAGCCGCCCCATATATGTCTGATACCCGACATTGTTCACATAAAAGGCTCGATGCTTACACGCTCTTTGCTCTCTTCTCTTTGCTGTCTGCTCTTTTCTCTTTGCTCTTTGCTCTTTCGTCTTGACTAGCAGGAGCATGCGGCTTATCTCATTGCCGCGTTAGCACTCGCTTCCGCTGAGTGCTAAGCACGCTCCGGCAACGGAGAACCGTTCAACATCCGCACCAAGGACATCCAAAAATGGCAAAGTCGAATTTCCGGCCGCTGCATGACCGCGTGGTCGTTCGCCGGGTCGAATCCGAATCCAAGACCGCCGGCGGGATCATCATCCCGGATACGGCGAAGGAAAAGCCGCAGGAAGGCGAGATCATCGCCGTCGGCTCCGGCGCTCGTGACGAAGCTGGCAAGCTGGTCCCGCTGGACGTCAAGGCCGGCGACCGCATCCTGTTCGGCAAGTGGTCGGGTACCGAAGTCAAGCTCAATGGCGAAGACCTTCTGATCATGAAGGAATCCGACATTATGGGCATCATCGGCTGATATCAGGCCTTTCCTTCGCACCATCAAATCTGAATTTCGGGCGAGATGCCCAGGAGTAAAAAAATGGCTGCCAAAGACGTAAAATTCTCCCGCGATGCCCGTGAGCGCATGCTTCACGGCATCAACATCCTCGCCGACGCGGTGAAGGTCACGCTCGGCCCCAAGGGCCGCAACGTCGTCATCGACAAGTCGTTCGGCGCACCGCGCATCACCAAGGACGGGGTCACCGTCGCCAAGGAAATCGAACTTTCCGACAAGTTCGAAAACATGGGCGCGCAGATGATCCGCGAAGTTGCTTCGAAGACCAACGACATCGCCGGCGACGGCACCACGACCGCGACCGTTCTGGCGCAGTCGATCGTCCAGGAAGGCAACAAGGCCGTTGCCGCCGGCATGAACCCGATGGACCTGAAGCGCGGCATCGATCTGGCCGTGACCGAAGTCGTCGCGGCGCTCGGCAAGGCTGCCAAGAAGATCAAGACCTCCGAGGAAGTTGCCCAGGTCGGCACGATCGCCGGCAATGGCGACGAGTCGGTCGGCAAGATGATCGCCGAAGCGATGCAGAAGGTCGGCAACGAAGGCGTCATCACGGTTGAGGAAGCCAAGACCGCCGAGACTGAACTCGAGGTCGTCGAAGGCATGCAGTTCGACCGCGGCTATCTCTCGCCCTACTTCGTCACCAACGCCGACAAGATGGTTGCCGAGCTCGAGGACGTCTACATCCTCCTGCACGAGAAGAAGCTGT
>NZ_JAMYSJ010000026.1:0-80992 GCF_040321855.1 Mesorhizobium sp. M0227
CACGAACAGGATGGAAACGAATCTCCATCCTGTTCGATAGGTCTTACCAGATCCTCATCCAGCCCAACTTAAGTGAACTGCATTACTCGCTTGGCGGAGTGTTTGCATGTCAAGGGAATGCAGATCCGAAATACCGCGCGTGAGCAACATCCAGGATGCGATTGACCAAGCCTAGGAAGCTGCGGGCCCGCTTTCTGGTATCGCGATACTCCGGCAGATAGCGCCCGGCCTGACGCATGATCCAGAGCGGTGGCGGAGACACCGCCTCGCCCTTCAATACGTCCAGCATGATCCGCTTGTGCCGCATGCAGCGTTCGTCCGGCGGTCATCGGCATTGGCAGGCACGGAAAGTCGCAACCGAAAATATCCCGCAGCACCGTCGCAAGGCTGCTTCCGATCTGAGCCGGGCAAATCTTCGGCGGCGGCGGGACCGCCATGTGCTTCGCTTCCCAACTTACAAGACGGGTTTCGCAATCGAGTCCTGCTCCACCAGAGGCAACACTACAAGCTCTCCGTTTCCCAGCAGCGCCACGCAGATTGCTCTCCCTTCGATGTACTCTTCCACGAGCGCCTCCTGCCCATACTGCGTAACGGTCACTTCCACAGCCTGCCTTAGCTGAGCGGGCTCATGGACGAGGTGGACTCCGCAGCTATCGGATTCGTGGCGCGGCTTCATTACCAATGGGAATTGCAGGTCGCCAGTACTCTGCGTGCCGCGACGCATCACGCGAAAGTTCGGCGTCGGCATGCCACGATCGCGGATGAGCCTCTTAGTGATAACCTTGTCGAGCGCCAGCCCATGCCCGAGCGGGCCGGATCCGGTGTAGGGTACGCCAGCCATCTCGAGCATGGCCGGAACGTGGGCGAGACGGCTCTCGCCCTGAATTCCGTATGCCAGGTTGAAAACGATTCCCGAGGGGCAGGCTTCGGACGCAGGTGGCATGAACCGCTCGAGTGTAGCGAGCAGTCCTCTATCGCCTTCGCACAGCAGCGTCTCGTGCCCGCCCTCTTGCAGTGCCGCCGCACGCGTTTGCCTGCATCGCGGCCGAATTTCTCGGGACAAGGCTGACCAATCCGGTTGATCACACCCGTGTTTTCATCATTCCGCACAATAGCTATTCGCATGAGCCACTCCTTGGATGTTTGCTCAGCTGTCACCTTCATTTGTTCGGATTTGATAGACCGAACACAACAACTCGTCTGGCGCGCATGCCCCGCCGATATCGGTGGGCCAAGCGGCGAGCGGGCTTGGTCCGACCTCCTCGGTCGGAGCATGCGACACCGCTATGGGAACAGGTCGTGCGCCGGGTCCAAGCAATCGGCGTGCCACTGAGAAGGTTGTGGGAGAGAGGGGCAAACCACGTGTTTCGCGGCGCAACGACGGAATGCTTGCCCTCATTGTGTCGGGTTCCGTTTCCGGTAGACCACGCCCGGCCGCAACCAATGACCCGCGCCGAACGTCCGGTTTTCGTAGTCGCGCTGGATCATAGATCATGCCGATCTTTGCATGACCCGTTGGCTCGGCGCGTTCTCCCTGGCCGTGCAGGCGGCGACCTCAGGCAGACCGATTGACCAAGCGTAGTCAAGCCATGCCTGCGCGCCTTCCGGCGCGAGTCCGTTGCCCCAATGCTCCTTTGCGAGCACCCATCCGATTCGACGCGCGGAGGGCTGGGAATTGCCGCCTGCACCGTCTCCGAGAGGACGCCAAGCCCTATCAGACCAATAAGCTCGCCGCCGCCTTTCAGCTCCGCCGCCTGATAGTGAAACCCGTTGGTCCGGGCGCGCTCGATCGCAACGTCAATCCTGACATTCGCTTCCTCGACCGTTAGCACTTTGGGAGAGAACCGTCTGACGTACGCATCACGGTAAATTCTTGCCATTGGGCCCCGGTCTTTGTCCTCCCAGGGACGCAATATTAGACGTTCGGTCGTCAGCCTCATCGGTCAACTCATCGATATTTCGAGATGGATGTCGGCAAAGCTTGCCCACCTCAATTTCACTTGACGACGACATTCATGCGGGCTCGACCTAATCTTTCCACGAGCTGAAGACAAAGGACGCCCTCCGCCCGCCTACCCATCGCCTCTACGGGACGCCATGAGCTGGTGGCCGCCAATTCTTCCTGTTCGCCAAGTTCGGGAACGGTGAGATCGACCAATCGATTGAGTCGACGGCACGCTCAAGTAGTGCCTCTGTCCCAGCACGGCTGGGTGAAACTGCAATGACAAATCCAATCCAGTCGCGGAAATCGCCGTTCCTGACGATCGGCATGTTGGGTTTGACATACAATTTAACCTCGACGATACCGGGCACTGCAGCCGCCCCACGCTCGCCATCGATCCAATCGAGGATGCCATCGCGATCAGGAACCAGGATCCGCGCGGCAGCAGTCTGCGAATGGGTTGTTCGCAAATCCCATTCGTCGCCGATGACGAGCTTGATGTGCTCGGTGACGAGGTCGACACCGCATGCCAGCTGAACAAGTTGAGGAGTAGGCACGGCACCAAGGCGCGGATTGACCTCAATGACGACTGGGCCACGCTCCGTCCATCGGAATTCTATGTTCATAGGCCCCCAGCCGACGCCGAGAGCTCGCATACAGCCAAGCGCAATACCGGCGATACGCGAATGCTCCTCATCAGTAAGCGCCTCCGGGAACGTGAACTGGCGAAGCACAAAATGCGGTGGGGGACCGAAGTCAGCGGCGGCAATCCCAATGACCTCATTTCCCATGGTTTCAATGCTATACTGGGGGCCTTGTGCGAACTCTTCGACCAATATCCTCGGCAAAGACCGCCATTTGTGCTTCCCGCCCAACAGATAGGTCGTATGTTCGGCCACCTCATCTGCGTTGCGGCACAATCGGACACCTTGGCTGCCTGCGCCCACGGCTGGTTTAAGAACCACCGGCAGGCCGATCTCCGCGGCTGCGCTTTCCACCTCCGCCGCATTTGCGGCGACGCGAAACGCAGGTATTGGAACGCCGGCCTCCGCGAGAAGCTGACGTTGAGCGGGTTTGTCACAGCATCGTTCAATCGATTCGGGATTCGGTCCCGGTAGATCGAAGTGCCGGCAAAGCTTGCCAACGGTCGCGTAGTAATCCTCCCGGGAGGACGTGATGCCAGCAATGTCATAAGTAGCCCCTAAATGGGAACATTCGCGGATCAGCGCGTCGAGATTGGCGGTATCGACACAGAGTGCCTCATAGTCGTACTGATGTGGATCAGCCGATAGGGTAATTGGATGAAGACCAAGACGCCGGGCCGCTTGGACGTATAGAAGACCAGTACCCGTCGTACCGCCTTCGACCAGGATGAGCGCTCTACTTGCCATTGGCGGTGGCCTCCGTTGCATTCTGTGCGGCGGTTGAGCCTAAAAACAGGCATCAATCTTTCAGGGGTGATTGAGCTCGAACTTTGCAGTGAGGCTAGCATCCTCAGTGATCCGCGGTCACGAAGGTTCTGTAAATTTAGTTGAAGGATCTGTTGCGACGTAGATTAATTTTGTTGCGGAATTCACGCAGTCGTCGCTACGCCGATAGCGTTCACTCATGGCAGCAGCGCGTCAACGCCTCAGGAGGCGTTTTCCAACAGAGCGTCCTTCTTGGTCGGGCATTGAGCTGCTGCCACGGCGGCGACCTCGGCAGCGCGGCAGCCCGTTGGTGCTCTCGTTGGTTCGACGCTGCCGGGCTTTGCGCGACCGCGATCCCGCGCATCTCTCCACAAACCTCATGTACTAAGCTGGACAAGACTGTCGAAAACCTGACGAAACCAACGCCAGGGCTGGGCCATCGGCACGGGTGAGTGGTGCAACTAAAACGCGCCAATTCGGCACGCAATTTGCGGGGGTCGCGGCGGACGGCTGCAATCCGTCACGGAACCCAATGGTGGCACGGGATACGATGTCGTTCTGTTCCCGATTGCCAATTCTCTATGAGTGATCAATGGTCCATCTCTATCATGATATCCCGTCCCTGACTGCCCTAGAGGGATTCGAGGGATCGGCACGCCATTTGTCGTTCAAGCTTGCGGCTTCCGAGCTAGAAGTGACATCGGGAGAGATCCGTCGGCAGATCAAAGCCATTGAGGAGGAACTTGGCGTTCGGCTGATTGTGGGGCTTGGGGATGACGTCGTGCTCACCAGCGTCGGCGAAGACCTCTATAGGTTGCTGGCAAGCAGTTTTTCACAGGCGGCGGAAGTCGTGAGGATCATTAGACGCCGTGATTATCCCCGGTAGGTCACGATTGGCTCGATGCGTTCGCGTCGACGTGGCTGATACCCGTATGGGGCTGGTCCGAACCTCGGTCGAAGAGTGCAGATCGCCAGGATTGCCGACGGCCTTGAGCATGCCCGGGAGAATAGTATCTGATGCGGAACAGACCCTCACCAGGGGCCAAGCGTTTGCGTGAGTGGTCACGGGAGATCTCGACCGAAGAGCGGAGCGCTTGTCGTCAGAACCAGCGCCCGACGCGTCTTCGGCCCTGAAGCTAGCGCTGTGGTGATCGGCATCACGGGCACGGGATGATGTTTGCATCAATGCTGCGTGCCGTGCCCCAGCACTAGCAAAGACCGCAGGTCCACATCCGGGGCAGAAAGCGCTGCCGCGGATTAGCTAAGCTAGGTTCTAAACCGGCCGCAGCGCGGCTGGTTGTCGTCGTCCGGCGATTATTGAGCCGCCGTTTCCATCCGACCCTTCGTAGGCGCCGTTATCCATCGGTTTTGCGGTAGACGCGTCGGCCGTGAAGGCGCGGCGCACAAGCGAGGCTTTGATTTGGCCGCCCACGCGGGCAGAGGTGGCAGCCGTCGTAGAATTCTGGCGCTGCAACTCAATTGCGCGATCTTCCGGGAGTGGCCGCAGCGGTATGTTCGTCGCGCTCCGCGATCACGACGAACTCGCGACTCTTGAGAGTTGGTATTATTGCTCATTCGCGATTGATCTATGTCCAAAAAATGTTAGACGCGCAATGGTTTTTAACGAAGATACGGGAAGCAGAGGAGAAAAAGGGAGGCGCTCGGCTAATGGCATCGATCAGTCTTGAGGGGCTTTCGAAGCAATACGGCCAGTTCCGCGCGCTGGAGCGGCTCGACTTCGTGGCCCAGCAGGGCGAGTTCGTCACCATTCTCGGACCCAGCGGGTCGGGAAAAACGACGGTCCTCTCGCTGATTGCCGGCCTGACGGAGCCAACCACGGGTCGTATCGTCCTCGGTGGGCGCGAAGTTACGGCAACCCGACCGGCGCAACGCAATATCGGGCTGGTGTTCCAAAGCTACGCGTTGTTTCCGCATATGTCAGTGTTCGATAACGTCGCTTTTCCGTTGAAGGTCCGGGGCGTGACGGCAGAGGATGCGCGGCGGCGGGTGGGCGATGCGCTGGACCTGGTGCGACTACGCGGTTTCGAAGCCCGACGCCCTACCCAGCTTTCCGGCGGCCAGCAGCAGCGCGTTGCGTTTGCGCGGGCCATCGTGTTTCAGCCCGATATCCTGCTGCTCGATGAACCGCTTGCGGCTCTGGACCGAATGCTGCGCGAGGAGTTGCAAGTTGAGCTGAAACAATTGCAGCGCAAACTCGGAATTACCACGATCCTGGTCACCCACGATCAGGAGGAGGCGCTTTCCCTCTCGGATCGCGTGCTGGTCCTGGCCGACGGCGCGGTTCAGCAGATCGCCGAGCCCCTGGAAGCCTATACCCGACCCGCCAACCGGTTTGTCGCAGGCTTTCTCGGCACTACCAATTGCCTTGACGGCGAAGCGATCCGGCATGGTGCCGGGAATTGGGTCGTCCGGCTCAGCTCCGGCGAGGAATTGCCCTACCGCGCTTCGGACGAGCCGTCCGGTTCGCTGGTTACCATCAGCATACGGCCTGAACATGTTCGCGTGCTCGGGCCGAATTCGGAGCGGGGTGTCCCCGCGACCGTCATCGAATCCGTCTATCTCGGACAGACCATTCGTTATCATGTCGAGACAGTGCGCGGCACACCATTGATCGCCGCTTGCATGCAAACGGGGCGGCCATATCCGCCTGGGGCATCCGTTCGCCTCGATTGGGATGCCGAAGCCGTGTGGCTCATTCCCGATGGCGCCGCGGTACGCAGTGAGCGCCCCGTATTACTACCAGTCTAAGTCTAACAAAACAAAAAACTCTGAGAGGAACTTGACCATGAAAATGAAAAGGACGCTTTCCGCGTTCGCATTGCTTGCGGGGGCAACAGTCTTTGCTGGTGCTTCCTTCGACGCCAGGGCGGATGATGCGGTAACTGAACTCCGCATGGTCGAAGCCGGCGGTCAATCCGGTGACTCGATCCAGAAAGGCTACATCGAGCCGTTCACGCAAAAGACTGGCGTAAAGGTGGTCCGCGAGAACCCGAACGGGATCGGAAAGCTGCAGGCGATGGTCGCGTCCGGCAGCATCTCGGCAGTGCTTTTCGAGCTCGTTGGCACTGAGGTCCAGCAGGCCAAGGCTTTGAACCTGATTGAGCCGCTCGATTGGGGTGCGATCGCTCCCTTGCCGATGTTTCCCGAGGCGCGCGATGATTATGCACTGGGATATGAGTATTATTCAACAATCATGACGTGGCGTAAGGACGCCAAGGCGCCAAAGACCTTGGCCGATTTCTGGAATGTCAAAGATTTCCCGGGTAAGCGCGCCCTCCCGAACATTGCATTTTATGCTATTCCGATGGCCTTGTTGGCCGACGGCGTTAAGCCTGAACAGCTCTATCCACTCGATCTTGACCGAGCCTTCAAGAGTTTGAAAAAGCTTAGCCCCGACGTTGCCGTCTGGTGGTCCACCGGTGCCCAGCCGCCCCAACTCCTGAATGACAATGAAGTTCAGTATGCTATCGCGTGGTCAGGGCGCGTCACCACCGAGCCGAAGCTGGACTACTCGTTCAACCAAGGTCTGATCGATCTCAGCTTCTTCGCCGTCCCGCGCGGCGCCAACCCGGCGCAAAAGGCTGCCGCGATGAAGCTGCTGCACGAGATGACGGTACCGGAGAATCAGGCTGTGGCGGCGACCGTCATTTCGTATACCGGAACCAGCCCGGATCTTAGTGCCCTCTTGCCAAAGGATAAGATCGGTCAGTTCCCGACCGCGAAGCAGAACAAGGATGTCCAGGTCGGTTACGACTACAAATGGTGGGTCGATCACGGCAAGGAAGTCGAAGAGCGCTGGCAGGAATTCAAGTTGGGACTTTGAAAGTATACTGAATCCTCTAGCTCGCTGCCTGGAAATGAATAGGGCAGCGAGCTGGGAATAAAACAGCTGGCGGATTTAGGACATGGGACGTACCGGGCTCAATCGCAACGGTTTTGCATACGTGCTTCCGTTAGCTGTGATCATGTTGGTCGCATTCGACGTTCCGATTTTGCTAATGTTGCGTACCAGCTTCGCGCCCTCATGGACGCTGGCAAACTACCAACACCTTATTGGGCAAGAGGTTTATCTCAAAGTCCTGCTGAACACCTTCAAGGTGGCCGCAATTACCACCTTTTTCTCCGCTTTGCTTGGATATCCAGTTGCCTATTGGATGACCCGGCTATCGCCAACTGGGCGGTTGGTAGCGATGGCTTTCGTAGTCATACCCTTCTGGGTCAGCGTCCTGGTGAGGAGTTATGCTTGGATCGTACTCCTCGGAAATGCTGGCATCGTCAATCGGGCGCTGCTGTCTCTGGGTGTTATAGATCAACCAATCGCTCTGATGTACAACGAACTCGGGGTGATCATCGGCATGACGAACATTCTCATCCCGTTCATGGTCCTACCCCTCTATGCCGCGATGACGAAGCTCGACCGACGCCTGCTGCAGGCCGCAGCGACCTTAGGCGGATCGGACGTCCAGACATTCTGGATGGTTTTCTTTCCCTTGACTCTGCCAGCTCTTACCGCGAGCACTCTCTTGGTCTTCATCTCAGCAATCGGGTTCTACATCACTCCGGCACTCCTTGGCGGCGGGCGCGTCTCAATGATAGCAAATGTGCTCGACGTCTTGATCAATAAGATGCCGAGCTGGGAACTCGCCGCAGCCATTTCTACCGTATTACTTGCGGCCAGCCTCGCTCTCTACGCGCTCTATCGCCGCGTTGCGCCCCATTCGGGCATGTGAGGAGTGTCATGAGCAATCGACAAGGGCGTAACGGCCGCCACGACATACCGATCAGCCCGAGCGCTTTTGAGGCTATGCCTATCGTGGTGCACCAGCACAAGATTGCCCTCGACCGCGTGATCTTGGGTGCGGCGGCGATCTCAGTCCTCCTTTTCCTGTCTCTGCCGATCCTTGTGGTCGTGCCAATGTCGTTCTCGAGCGCGAGCGCACTCCAATTTCCACCACCTGGATTATCGCTTCGCTGGTATGCAGCATTCTTCACGGATCCACGCTGGATCGACGATCTATGGACCTCGTTAGGAGTGGCGGTTGCTGCAAGCACTCTGGCGCTACTGCTTGGAGGCTCGGCCGCCTACGGCTTGGTGCGGGGGAGGTTTGCCGGGCGGCTGGTCGTCGAGGCCAATTTCATCGTGCCGATCGTGGTTCCATCCATCATCACCGCGCTGGCGCTATATCTTGTGTTCGCGCGTACCGGTCTGCTGGGAACCTTGTCGGCGCTTATCATCGGCCATATGGTGCTTGGGGTTCCGGTAGTAGTCCTCGTGATGACCGTCGCCTTCCGGAGTTTCGACGTCAGATTAGAGCAAGTGGCCTTCACATTAGGGGCTTCTACGCGAGTAATGCTGTGGCGCGTCCTGATTCCTAACGTTCTTCCCAGTATCGGAGCCGCCTGGATCTTCGCTTTTATCACCAGCTTCGACGAGGTCATCGTCACGACCTTCATCTCAGGAACCTATGAAACCGTTCCGAAGCGGATGTTTAATGAGCTGGCGCTTCAGATCAATCCGACGATCACGGCCATCGCCTCTTTGCTTACCGGAATCAGTATTTTTCTGCTCGTGGTATCGGCCCTGCTGATGAGGCTCGGAGAGCGGGCTAAATCGGGATCTGACTAGCTCGAATCTAGAGGGATCGCTGAACGAGCGGACTTTATTCATGCATGGACGTGAATGAGTGAGGGTCAGTCATGCGTCTGGCGAAGAGGCGCCGCTTGGTTGGGGTCAATGGAGAGCGAGAGGTTGGCCGCCCAAAGGGACGGATTCTGAGGGAACGGATGGTGCTAACCGGGCCGGCCCTGCAGTTGGTATGGCCTCGCCGAATGCCCAATGTTGCGCCGGCTCGCTCCGGTAGATTTTAGTAACCTCACAGAAAGCAGAGGCCGCATATGTCCAGAAATCCCATCTCGCGCGTTCGCGCTAAGGGCGACGCCTTTTCCATTGGCTTCACGCTCGGGCGGGCCACCGCCTCCGGCTTCCGCCAGCGCGTCCTGGGCACCGAGGAATTCAAGGCTCTCTACGCCCGCTGGCGTGGATCGGAATATCTTCGTGCGCTGGAATCCGCGGCCCGCGCGGCCTATCCCGGCTTTGTGCGTGAGATCGAGGGCATCGCCGAAGGCGCCGGGCAGGATTTCGAAACGGTCTTCCTCTGGAACTGCCGGGGCGACCTACGGCTTCCCAAGCACGTCTCCCCAGCAACGAAAGCCATAGCCGCCGCCGGCTGCACCACACTTCTCATTCCGGCGGAAGGCGATGCTCCGGCGATAATCGCCCATAACGAAGACGGCGCAGCCGAATTTCTAGGCGCTTGTATTTGGGTTGACGTCGAGCCCGAGAGGGGCCCCGCCTGGAGTAGCTTCATGTATCCCGGCATGCTGCCGGGGCACACATTTGGGTTAAACGAGGCCGGGGTCGTTCAGACTGTCAACCACATCAGCGCTCAAGATTTTCAGCCTGGCGTGCCCCGGCAGGTCATCTGCCGCGCGATCCTCGATGCGGGAAGTCTGGACGAAGCAGTCGACATACTTAAGCGTAAGGACCGTGCCAGCGGCTTTCATCACAATCTCGGTCAGGCGAAGACGCGCCGGCTTGCCTCTGTCGAGGCGCCGGCCTCCGGCTGCGCCGTTCGAGAGGTCGCCTCGCCGCGTGCCCACGCCAACCACCTGCTTTTGGAGGAATTCGACGGGCTAGAGCAGACGATCACCCTCTCTTCCCGCAACCGGCAGGATGCGGCGGACCGTATGATCGCGGAAGGCGCGCTCGCTAGGGGCGTGGAGGCGGTGCTGTTCGACAAGACCACCCCGATCTTTTGCGACAACAATCGGCGGGAGGATTGCGTCCAGACCCTCGCCACGAGCGTTTTCGCGCTTTTCCCTGATCGTGTCGAATGGCGCGTGCACGCCGCTCCGGCCGAGCTCGACGCGCTAAGCGGAGCGATGCTTGTCGTCTGAATCAAAGCTCCTTGTGATTCTATAAGGCAATTACCAAGGCCTTGATGACAGAACTGGCGGAGATGGTGTTGCTCGGCCGTCTCATACGTGCGCACCAGAAATCTTCGATCGGTGCTGCCTTCGAAGCTGATCGCCAGAAAAACGCCGGCAGATCGCCGGCTTCGCTGAGATCACGGAGTACGAACTCAGCGCTTATTTGGAAATTGTGTGATGTGATGAGACAGAAATCGTATGCCGGCGACGGCAACTATCCGAACAGTTACTACGCCGCCTCCCGCAACACGATCCGCACCCCAGTGCGGCTTCAGGGCCGGGTAGAAACCGACATTTGTGTCGTTGGCGCCGGCTATTCCGGGATGGCAACAGCAATCCACCTCGCGGAGAAGGGCTATAAGGTCGTTGTCGTCGAGGGTGCGCAGGTTGGCTGGGGTGCTTCTGGACGCAATGGCGGCCAGATCATCAACGGCCTCAGTACCAGCCTCGTGACGATTCAGCGCCGCTACGGCGAGGGCGCGGCGCGGTTCATCGGTGGTCTGGTCCAGGAAGGCGGCAAGATCATTCGCCGCCTCGTCAGCCAATATCAAATTGAGTGCGACCTGAATCCGGGAAACATCTATGCGGTCTATACCCCGGCGCATATGAAGGAGCTCGAATCCAAGCAGGCGCTCTGGCGCAAATACGGCATGGACGACCACCAGTTGCTAGACCGCGAGGCAATACGCAAGCTGGTCAATTCGAACGCCTATTGCGGGGGCATGCTCGATACCTCCGGCGGCCACATGCATCCGCTCAATCTCGTGCTTGGCGAGGCGCGCGCCTTCGAGGCCTCGGAGGCACCATTTATGAGATGTCACCGGTAACCAGCGTCGATGATATGTCCGCCCGGCCGATTGTCCATACGAAGGAAGGTGAAGTGTCAACGCGCGTCGTGGTGCTCTGCGGCAATGCCTATCTGGGCGACACCGTGCCCGAGCTCGTTTCCCGCGTCATGCCGGTCTCGACCCAAATGATCACCACCGCACCGCTCGGCGAAGAGCTCGCTCATTCGCTGATCCCGACCGACATGTGCATCGAGGATGCCCGCTATATCCTCGACTATTTCCGGCTGTCAGCTGACAAGCGGATGATCTTTGGCGGCGGCTCCGTTTATGGTGGCACGGATCCGGCCGACGTGGTGGCGAAGCTCCGGCCGAATCTTGAAAAGGTCTTCCCTCGGCTCAAAGGCGTGGCGATTGACTATGCCTGGAGCGGCAATTTCGCGCTGTCGTTCACGCGGGTGCCGCAGATGGGGCGGATCGGAACGAACACATATTTCGCCCACGCCTGTAGCGGTCATGGCGTGACCAGATCGCACCTTTTTGGCCGCATCCTGGCGAGGCAATCGACGGTGATACGACGCGCTTCGATTCTTCGAGAAGCTGCCATGGTATCCATTCCCAGGGGGTCGAATGTTCCGGGCGCAATATTCGACGCTGGGGTCATGGTGGTACATGTTTAGGGATGCGGTCGGATGGTAGCGGTAGCTCTCCGCGGATTAATGGCATGGAGCCCGTCTTATCTGCCATCTGGTTGGTGACCTTACGCAAAGCAACAGCCTGCCGCCGTGGTCCGTCGTCACGCGACCGAGACCTCCGCGCGGCGCGCGCCCTGCCGGTGTCCTCCCCATCGGCAGGGCGCTATATCCAAGCGCTGGACGGAGCGTTTACGGAGCTTCCGTGTGAGGGGTTTAAGAGGAGGAGGAGGAGGTATATCCAGATGGCATGCCTTTCGCCGCTCCGTAGGAGCGCAATTTGTCCATGATCATACGCTCTGGCGGCAGACCTTGCTTCTTCAGAAATCGGGTCAGCAGCCGCTTGGGCGGCCTTGGTGCTGCGGCGCGTCTGGACGATCTGTGTGCAAGCTCGGGCCTAACCAAGTCCTCGTTAAGAAATGCAAATTCTAACGGCGGACGTCGGTCCGCCGATCGGCTCAGCACTATCTATTTCGGAGGCGTGACGTGAACAAAATCTATACCGACGCGGGCTCGGCGCTTGATGGCTTGCTATTCGACGGGATGTTCCTTGCCGCTGGCGGGTTTGGCCTTTGCGGCATTCCGGAGCTGTTGATCGGCGCGATCCGGGACGTCGGCACGACCGGGCTGACGATTGCATCCAACAATTGCGGCGTCGACGACTTCGGGCTTGGCGTGCTGCTGAAGACAAGGCAGGTCAAGAAGATGATCTCGTCCTACGTCGGCGAGAATGCCGAGTTCATGCGCCGGTACCTGAGCGGTGAACTGGACCTCGAATTCAACCCGCAGGGAACGCTCGCCGAGCGCATGCGCGCTGGTGGGGCCGGCATCGCCGGCTTCTATACTAAGACCGGCGTGGGCCCCTTGGTCGCGGAGGGCAAGGAGCACAAGAGCTTCAACGGCGAGACCTATGTGCTTGAAACCGGCATTGTCGCGGACCTATCGATCGTCAAAGCCTGGAAGGCGGACACGACAGGCAATCTCGTTTTCCGCAAGACGGCGCGCAACTTCAACCCGCCGGCCGCGACCTGCGGAAGGGTTTGCGTGGCGGAGGTCGAGGAGATCGTACCTGCGGGACGCCTCGATCCCGATCAGATCCACCTCCCGGGGATATATGTGCATCGCCTTTTCCAGGGCGAGCATGAGAAACGCATCGAACAGCGCACGACACGCCCGGCAGCTTGAGGGCAGGGAGAGACGAATGGCTTGGGACAGGAACCAGATGGCGGCACGGGCCGCGCGCGAGCTAGAGGACAGCACCTACGTCAATCTCGGTATCGGCATTCCGACGCTGGTCGCCAATCATATCCCCGAGGGTGTTCAAGTGACGTTGCAGTCGGAGAACGGCCTGCTCGGCATAGGTCCCTTCCCGACCGAAGACGCGGTCGACGCGGACCTCATCAATGCCGGCAAACAGACGGTGACCGCACTACCGCATTCAGCCTTCTTCGACTCGGCGCAGAGCTTTGCAATGATCCGCGGCGACAAGATAGCCATGGCTATCCTCGGCGCGATGGAAGTTTCGGAGAGCGGTGACCTCGCCAACTGGATGATCCCCGGCAAGCTGGTCAAGGGCATGGGCGGCGCAATGGATCTGGTTGCCGGCGTGAAGCGGGTGGTCGTCGTCATGGACCATACCAACAGGGCAGGGGAGTTGAAGATCCTAAAAGCCTGCACGCTGCCGCTGACGGGCCAGGGCGTGGTCGATCGGATCATCACTAACCTTGGGGTGCTCGACGTCGTCGAAGGCGGTTTAAAGCTCGTTGAACTTGCCGACGGCATCACTGACAGCGAGCTGCGCAGCGCAACCGAAGCAACGATCGTTGACCGATCTACCACGGCTTTTAGTGCAGGCTAGACGTCACCGAGGCCTATCGACTTCGGAGGTGCTACCCTGAGCGGCTCCACCCATCGGACAGGGATCAAGGCTAGTCCGGACTCTGCAATAGTGGGTGCGCTTTCGCTTGTTCTTATTTCTTTTTCATCGGATCAGATTGCGACTTGTCTAACCATCTGACTCCGGTCGGAATTCTGAATTCCTGCTTTGCTCCCTGCCGCAGCATTTCCATGAGAATTCCGGCAGCCGGAGGCATAGGTGTCTGTGGATCGTGGATAAGATAGATCTCGCGTTCGACTACCGGATCCACCAACTCTTTTTCGGCAAATTCACAAAACTGCATCATGGGCACGACAAGGCTGGGCACTGCGGACACGCCTAGATCGGCGGATACAAGGCCCGCAACCGCGCCGACGTCACGAACCTCTGTGACGGTCCCGAGTTGAATTTCGGCAATTTGCAGAGCGCGATCCACACACGTGCGAATGCTGCTCAAAGGATCGAATGCGACGAAGTCTTCCCCGGCCAAGTCGTTCCAGGACACTGTTTCCATGTTCACAAATCTGTGAGATTTCGAGCATATGCAGATCAGTCTATCCGCCACGATCCGTTCGCAGACCAGCCGTCCTTTCGCCTTTGGAAAGGAAGTGATGCCAAAATCGACTTGTCCGTTGGATACGTAATTGACAACCTCCTCCGCAAAACCGTCCTTTACCGATATTCTAACGTTGGGCCTGGCGTTCCGGAATTCGGAAATGACCGTCGGCAGTATGATGGACGCGACCGAAGATAGTGCCGCCAGGCTCACGACCCCATTCAGTCCGTTATGGTAAAGCTGGAACCGCGACATCGCGCTGTCGAATTCCTCAAGGACACGGCGCGCGTTCATCAAAAGCTGTTCGCCGGATGCTGTGACAACGACCCGCCTTGTAGTGCGCTCGAATAGGCGGGTGTCCAGTTCCTCCTCAATCTCCACAATTGTTCGGCTTAAAGCCGACTGCGAGATGTTCAGAAACTGGGCTGCAGCGGTATACCCGCCCCGCTCCGCGATCGCGACGAACGCACGCAAATGCCTGAGAGTGATATTATTCCTCATTCGCGATCGATATATACTTAAATCATGTTGGATGGGCAATAGTTGTGACGAATGTATCGGTATCAGTGTACGCGCGAAGCTGATGCCGTTCAGCGCGGGCAATTCCATCCGTTCGGGGTGACCTCTTAATCTTCTGGGCCGTCAAGCTCTACCCCGCCACCCGCTCCGTCCTTCAAAACCGCCCGACGACGGACCATCAATCCACTCAACGGCTCAACCTCAACCCCCGGCGCCCACTCACTGCCCACCGCTAGCGCAGGGGGTGAGCAATTACTCCGTCTGTCTGCAACGGCACAATTTTGTGCGGTTTCCGACGATCGCCAGTCGGTCCTGAACTGGTCGCGCCTGCAGCGGACGCAGCAGGCGCCGCCGTAAAGCTCGTCTCGCATCACCACCGGCTGGATCCGACTAGTTGGCATAGCGCTTGCTCTTTGAATAGCGCTTGCTCTTTGAACTGCGAGGTTCGCCCAGGAAAGGGAGCCGGTCATTGTCCGTCCTGGTGACACGCTTGAAACCCTGACCACGTCGCCGCCCTTCGGCCAGTTGCTGAGACGGATATACGCAAATACAGGAGTATCTTATGTCTAATGAGTATAGCTATGACGAGAATTCGGCTCCGACTTATGAACAAATTACCAGAATGCTAGCAGGCTGTTGAAAAAGTGGCTCGCAGCGAGGCAGTGAGCGTGATTCAGTGTCTCCGGAGAGATTCGGAGAACGAGGCATGCGCGGCGGGGACGACCGGTCTGGCGAACTGTTCAGTTATGTTGATCTCGAGGCTCGGGTGCGGCGCGATCATCCGTTGCGCCGCATTCGGGCGATTGTGAACGAGGCGCTTTCGGCGTTGGAGCGGGACTTCGCGGCGCTGTATTCGCCGATGGGGCGGCCTTCGACCCCGCCGGAAAAGCTGCTGCGAGCGATGCTGCTACAGGCGTTCTATTCGATCCGCTCGGAGCGGCTGTTGATGGAGCGGCTGGAATACGACCTTCTGTTCCGCTGGTTCGTCGGGATTGGCGTTGACGATGCGGCCTGGGATCATTCTGTGTTCTCCAAGAACCGCGACCGGCTGCTGGAGGGCGACATCGCCGCAAAGTTCCTGAGGGCGGTGCTGGCGCAGCCCAAGGTCAAGAGGCTTCTGTCGACGGATCACTTCTCGGTCGACGGGACGCTGATCGAGGCCTGGGCGTCGATGAAGAGCGTCAAACCGAAGGACGGCTCGGGCGAGCCGTCGGCTGAAGGGGGCGGGCGAAACGCGGAAGCGGACTTCCATGGCCACAAGCGCTCGAACGACACACATGCCTCGACCACCGATCCGGATGTCCGGCTCTATCGCAAGGGCAAAGGCAAGGAGGCCAAGCTGTGCTTTATGGGACATGGCTTGATGGAGAACCGCCACGGGCTGCTGGTCGACGCCTGCCTGACACTGGCCGACGGACATGCTGAGCGGGTGGCCGCACTGCACATGATCGAACCTCGCGCCGACCGACCGCAGGCGATCACGCTCGGTGCCGACAAGGCCTACGACACAGAAGACTTCGTCAATGAGCTGCGCTCGATGAGGGTGACGCCGCATGTAGCGCAGAACAACACGAGTGGCCGCAGTTCCGCGATCGACGGTCGCACGACGCGGCATGGCGGCTATGCTGTCAGCCAGCGGACCAGGAAGCGCATCGAAGAGGCATTCGGTTGGATCAAGGTCGTGGCCGGCCAGCACAAGACGAGGTTCCGCGGCCGCGACCGTGTCGGATGGGCCTTCACCTTCGCAGCCGCTGCCTACAATCTGGTGCGACTGCCAAAACTCATGGCGGAGACCGGCTGATGGCCAAGGTTCCCGGCTTCGCCAAGGCCTTTGCCGGCCGCTGGCGCATCGTCGAGATGGATGTTTCGGATAACGACTTCCTCGATCTCGTCGAGGAAGCGCATCTGACATTCAAAGGCTCGGCGGATGGCGAGATCGCCTTCGGCGCACTCAAGGGCTTCCTCGATGTCCGATATGGCACCCGCGATGGCTCAGCATGCGCGGAATTCTCGTGGGAGGGGCATGATGAGAAAGACCCAGCCTCTGGCCGCGGCTGGGCTGTCTTTGGCACTGCAGGCCGCCTCGTCGGCCACTTCTACATCCACAACGCCGACGATTCAGGCTTCGTTTGCGAAAGAGCCTGACTTCTTCAACAGCCTGCTAGGTAAAGACGCTGAGGCAGACGAAACGGCCGCTTTTCTCGAGCGATTTTCCGGGGAAGGAGCTCTTGAACTTGGCATAGGCAGCGGGCGCGTGGCGGTGCCATTGAGCGAGCGCGGCGTCAAGGTCGAAGGTATCGACAATTCGGACAGTATGTTGAAACTTCTCGCCAAGCGTACCGGTCTGATCAAGGCCTGGAACGAGGACATAGCCGATTTCAGTCCAGAGCAACGCTACGATCTGGTCTATTGCGTTTATAATACGTTTACGCTGCTCTCCAGGCGCGAAGAGCAAATAGCTTGCCTCAGATCTGCTGCACAGGCGTTATATGAGGGGGAAGTTTTTGTGATAGAACTGCGTGTTCCAGTCTTGGCTGGTTTCGTCAACGGCCAGAAAACTTCTACTACACTCGTTGATCACGATAATACATTCA
Organism: Mesorhizobium sp. M0227; assembly: GCF_040321855.1. Lineage (NCBI taxonomy): Bacteria > Pseudomonadati > Pseudomonadota > Alphaproteobacteria > Hyphomicrobiales > Phyllobacteriaceae > Mesorhizobium > Mesorhizobium sp. M0227. The sequence continues at coordinate 17,385 of NZ_JAMYSJ010000026.1, forward strand.
TCAATGCGGCAATCCATGAACCACTTAAACAGAACTTGATTTCGACCCTCCTCTGGTTTTCTGGCACATCGGTCAGACGTTTCCCACAGCGTAGTCGATACGTTTTTCACCAGGAGCTCGATACCATGGCCGAATACGTAGGACTGGAGTTAGCGGAGCGTTGGGGAGATTGGGCGAGAGGTGCGTTCACCGATGCATCCAACCGTCATATCTCGGTTTACCGCCGAACAGGATCGCCCAAGACCTCTCCCCATTCGGCAGATCCCTAGTTTGTAACAATATGGGCTTCTGCTCAAGGCTCGATAATCGGCAGGTCGATGTAACAACCGGCCGGGCCTCGATAAAATTGGAGGATGGGCGGCTCGCCGTCGACGGGAACATTTGCAAAGGTGGTCTTGTCGCTACCAGCGAGACACACCCTCAGACGGTAGCCGGCCGGGACACGGGCGGAAATCGGATGCAACGTGAAAGTCAGGATCGCGGCCTCGCCCGGTAGAAGCGGTTCGGCGTCGCGTCTCAGGTAGCTGTGCTGTGGTCCCAGCGCGCTGAATGGTGAGTCCGCCCACACCTTTCGGTGCAAGGCGCGAAGCTGGCCGTCGGTGAGGTAGCAGGACACTCCGTCGGGCTTCACGGCTTCCAGATAGGCGAAAAAGTTACCGTCCTCTCGGGTCGAAGTGATGTTCAAATGGACCACGACGTGTCCTGTTATCTCAACATCGCTAGTCAACGGCTCGCTCGTGTAGGCAAGGCGATCGGCGTCGAACTGTCGCCGATCTCCATAATCCACCTTGCCCGCGTCGTTATTAGTGGCCCACCGATTCGATCTGACATCTCCCAAGGCGACCTGGAGCATGTCGAAGCCCATCTCGCCAGGCGACGCGCTTAGTCCGAAGTTATTTGCCATGTGCCACCGACGGCGGGTGGCGCGGGGAGGCCATGAGCTCGTCGATTTCCAAACGCCTTCCCCGAGGGTGTAGTAATGGAGAACTTTTCCCTGCTCGTTGGCGGCCTGACCGCTAAAGCACGCGTCCGCGAAACGGATGTCGTTTGCCTGCTGCATTGGTGTCGTGGGAAGGATTGTCTTACCGGCGCCGAGGAGGGGGTCGTAAGGTATCTCGCCGCCAAGGTTCCAGGGACCTATAATCACATTCATCGGATATGACTGTCGCAGGAAACGACGAATAGCCCCTTGCGCCGTGCCGGCATCGAACCAGCCCCCCCAGGTCTGGGTCGGGGTCCCTGAGCTATCCAGTGTGTCCGCTACTTCCTGAATACTCCAATCAAGCATGGAGGCCCCGCCCCAGGACGGGGGACGATCGTCCTTGAACGCCACCTGTCGAAATCCCTCCCAGACAGACGGAACCCGCTCGTGATCGCGCAGGGCGGCGTGAAGCTCCGCCTCGCCGTTCGAGCCGACTGGACGCACGCCCGGCGATTTCTCGCCGTCCGCGAGCGTCAACAGATTACGGTCAAGATCTTTGACCCGGTTGCCCCACGTCTGCCCTATGAAGGCATTCGGCACTCCTCCAGGAAAGCAGTCATCTTCATAAGGATCGTAGTCTGGAAATCGTGGAATGATGCCCTTGAGCGCAACATGGTTTCGTTCCGCCATCCAGTCGGCAGTAATAGCGGTGTAAGAAAAGCCGTACCCCACGACGCAACCGGTAGACCAAGACTGCGCGACGATCCAGTCGAGCACTTCGCTGAAATCCAATGTCTCATCGCGCGCGCGATGATAAAGGCCACACTCCGAAAGAGGCTCCGGTTCCGCGAACATCTCCAACAACAACGGCATAACCGTGCGGCACAAATTGGTCGGCAAGGTGGTTGGACGGACGGCCTTTGATCCCGCGCCAATAGCGGGTCATGATCAGAATGGTATCAAGACCAGTGCTGGGATCCTTGTCTAACGGGCGAGAGACGTCCAAGGCCAGTTTCACGCCGTCGCGCATCGTCACGTATGTCGATTCCACATGTCCGATCTCAAAGGGCATCGCAGCAGCACCATCGAGGTCGAAGCGGAGAATCGTCTGACGAGAGCGACTCATACAGTCTCCTTATTCTCTAATCTTTCCCAAATGCATTATCGCGCACGATCCGCAGATGAGGCTCGTTCTGACGATCGGAATCATTGGCGCGTTCTACAGCACCGCGTCTAACATTATTTGGGTATAGATTGATCGCAAAAGGACACTAATAAACCTGGCTGGTCAGGTATTTGCGTGTTGGTTGCGATTGTGGGGCGAGACGACACAGGGCCGCGGCCCGGTCTTTGAACATCACTCATCGGCTAGTGACACGCAGGCGATTACATCGCCGGGTGTTCGTTCAAGGAAGGATCAGAACCCAAACTGCTTTACCGCCGATCGCCAAGCTCGTGACCGACATTTCGATATTGTTTTTGTCGGCGTCACGGTCCGGATCTTGCGCGCGACCTGCCGGCGACCATCAATTCCAGGCTGGACACGACGGTCATGCAACCAGCAGTGCGCGTTGCCCCCGGCGATCCGCGCCAGCAACGAATGTCCGGAGTGCCTACCGATTATTGCGCTCTAACGATCAATCTATGTGCAAAAAATGTTAGACGCGCAATATTTTTTGGCGACACTGAAGGGATCAGCCGCAAAGAGAATATCCATGAACGAAGTTGTTACGAAGCAAGAAAATCAAGCGTTTCACATTATCTTCAACCGCCCAGAGCGACTGAATGCCGTCAACGAAGTCCTCTATCAACAAACGTTGGATGCCCTCCAGTATGCAGATAACGACCCAAATATACGCTGTGTGGTCCTTTCCGGAAACGGTCGGGCATTCTGTGCGGGTGCCGATCTAAAGGCCCACAAATCTGGCGTCCGGACGCGCGATGAGCGCGAGGCCTATATCATGCTCGGGCAGCGCGTTTGCGAACAGATCCAGACGATGAAGACGCCCGTTATCGCCCAAGTGCATGGTTATGCCGTCGGGGGCGGAGCGGAAATCGCGACCTCTGCTGATTTTCTGATCATATCCGAGGATGCCCAGCTCGGGTTTCCGGAAGTTGCCATCGGCACTTATGTAGGAGGAGGTGTAACGGTCCGACTCCCCAGCCTTATTGGATTAAGAAATGCGGCGAGTCTTTTGCTGCTGGGCAACAGGATAACCGGCGCGAAATGCTTGGAGATTGGCCTAGCAACCGAGGCTCCGCCAGCGGATCAGTTGGCGGAGCGTACCAGCGCGCTGGTGGAGCGACTCGTAAAGAACGCGCCGTTGCCGGTGGGCCGCCTTAAGGCGGCGATCAATTTCCCGAAAAGCCCCGAAAGCCTATTCCGTGCCGAGGCCGAAGACGTGCTGGCGATTATGGAAACGAAGGATTGGGCTGAGGGAGTCGCAGCCTTTGCCGAACGCCGCTCCCCAAAGTTTGAAGGAAAATAAGAATGGACGCCCTTAACAAGGCAACAGCGGTAAGCCGCATACTTGAACCGCGTTCCGTCGCGGTCGTTGGAGCATCTGCAAGTCCCTCTAAGCGCGGATATCAGATCATCAACGCGCTGCAGAAGGCCGGCTACAGCTATTCAATCCTTCCGGTTAACCCGAAGGGAGGGACGATCCTCGGTTTGCCCGTAGTCACCGAAATTGATGCCCTTCCGGAGGGCGTTGACATTGCAGTGATAGTTCGGCCCGCTGAGGAGGTGCCAGATCTTCTTCTCGAGTGCGGCAAAAAGGGCATCGCGGGTGCCATTGTTGTCGCACACGGCTTTGGCGAGCGAGGAGACCAAGCGGCAAGCACAGAAAAGAGATTGCGTGACGCCCTAGCAGAAAGCGGGGTCCGTATTATTGGGCCGAACACGTCCGGCATGGTGAACTGTACCATACAGGCGGACCTAATCGGCCTGCCGGAACTGCCCCCAAAGGGACCCGTCAGCGTCTTAACGCAAAGCGGCAACATGATTTTGACGGTACTCGAAGACAGCCGCGCGATAAACGGTCCCGGCTTCGATGTCATTGCTGGTTTAGGGAACCAGGCTGATGTTGGATATGACGAACTGATCGAAGAGCTTTGTCTACGCAAGAGCACTCGTTCAATTGCGATCTACAATGAAGGTTTCATTGATGGGCGGCGTTTTCTGAATTCGGCCGCACGAGTCGCGCAGAGTTGCCCGATCGTAATGCTCCGAGGAGTGCGATCCCACGAAGGTGGAAAGGCGGCGCTTTCTCATACTGGTTCGATTGCTGGTGCCGACGATATCGCTTTGAGAGTGCTGCCGCAGATGGGTGTTACGCTGGTGGATCGTTCGGACGAATTGCTTCCGATAGCTGCGCTTCTGGCAACCACTCCTCTTCCCAGACCAGGGGTTGGGATTGTGGTTCTGGCTGACGGAGGTGGACATGCCACGCTGGCAGTTGATGCTCTATCCCGCGCGGGGGTACCCCTTGTATCTCTTTCTGGGGAAACCAAAGCGAAGTTGAGAAAGGTGCTCGGGGAGGAAGCCAGTGTCGAAAATCCGATCGACGTTTACAGCGCCATAGATGCCCATCCGGATGTCTTTCCGGAATGCATTGAGATCTTGGCGGCAGACCCAGAGGTAGGGCTCATCCTGACATCCGGGATGTTTGGAGCGTACCACTTAAGGTTCGAAGCTTCTCTCGTGACTGCTGAGAATTCGGCTGCCGAGCGTATCGTTGCATTGCAAAAAGCCTCCGGCCTTCCTCTCGTTTTCCATAGTTGCTACGCCAGCCGAATGCCTGAAAACCACCAGATCTTGCGAAATGGTGGCATGCAAGTTTTTGCCTCGTTAGATTTGGCCGTCGCAGGTTCGAGAGCACTTTTTGAGAGAGCGAGCTGGCTTTCAAAGCACGTTTGTCACAACGCAACATTGGCAACCGAGGGGCAGCGCGTGGTCGTGCCCAACGGCTTGTCGGCAGAGACGACGGCTCGCGAGATACTGCAGAAATTGGGTGTGAACGCTGGTCAATGGTCGCCTGCTGTCGATGCCGAATCCGTAGAGGCGGCAGTTTCCGAGTTCGCTACCTCTTGTGCGGTGAAGGTTGATTCGGCGGCGGTCAACCATAAGTCTGATGTAGGCGGGGTGCGTCTCGGAGTGACGCGAGAGGCGGCGCAGGCTGCAGCCGCCGATATCACAAAGGCCCTGAAGCCACACGTCGGTCGGGGAACAACCTTCGGGTTCATCGTCACGCCGATGGTGGATCGCGGCACAGAACTATTTGTGGGCGCTACCGACGATCCTGTTTTCGGTCCGGTGATCTTGTTCGGCTCAGGGGGCGTGTTGGTTGAGGCGGCCGCAGACGTCACTTTCCGCGCGGCACCGGTGTCTCTCGAGGAAGCCTTGAATATGATTGAGGAAACGCGCGTTGCGAAGATCCTCGACGGTTTCAGGCACTTTCCGAGAGTCGACAAGCTATCTCTCGCCACCTTCATCTCGTCCTTGTCTATGGCGGTCTTGAGAATGGAAAATCTTGCGGAGCTCGACATCAACCCGATTATCGCTAACGAAAGCGGTATCTATCCGGTCGATGTGAGGTTGGTCGGAAAATAATAGCCACCACGCACGCAGGCGATCCTTTGGTTGCCGATGATTAAATCGCTTAATTTCTGCAAAGGCCTAGCCGATGGGCGAATTCGTTCGCATTTTCGAGATGTCGGCACGCGACGGACTCCAAAACGAGGCGCGCCTCGTGCCGGCTGCCGAAAAGATTCGACTTATTGACCTGCTGTCAGACTGCGGCTTGCAGAAGATCGAGGCAACCTCCTTCGTGTCGCCGAGGTGGGTGCCGCAGATGGCTGACGCTGCGGGGGTTATGGCCGGTATTCGCCGTGCGCCGGACGTCGTCTACGCGGTACTGGTCCCCAACTTGAAGGGCTACGAGGCGGCGCGGGCGGCCAATGCTGACGAGATCGCCGTGTTCGCGTCGGCCTCCGAAACCTTTAGCCGCAGGAACATTAACTGCTCGATTGCCGAGAGCCTCGAGCGGTTCCGCCCCGTGCTCGCTGCGGCTTCCGCCGACGGCACTCCGGTGCGGGGCTATGTCTCCTGCGTGACCGACTGTCCCTATGAAGGCCCAGTGCCTCCCGCAATTGTCGCACAGCTTGCGGCAACGCTCCTAGAGATGGGCTGCTATGAGATTTCGCTGGGCGACACGATCGGCCAGGGGACGCCCGCAACCATCTCGGCCATGCTCGATGCCGTGTTGGAAGAGGTGCCGGCCGGGAGGCTTGCCGGGCATTACCACGACACGGGGGGGCGGGCCCTCGATAACATCCTTGCAAGCTTGGAGAAGGGCTTGCGCACCTTCGACGCCGCGGTCGGTGGCCTTGGCGGCTGCCCTTTCGTCCCCGGTGCGAAAGGCAATGTGGACACTCTCGCCGTCGCCGCAATGCTAGCCGACAAGAGCTATGAGACGGGTCTCCATATCGAGCGACTGGGGGCGGCGGCCCGCTTCGCGGACAGCCTGAGAGAGGAGCGGCCATGAACTTCGAGACCATCCGGGTCACGACTGACGAGATCGGCGTCTCTACGTTGACCCTTGCCCGCCCGGACAAGCACAACGCCATGTCGGGACAGATGATCGCCGAAATTGCGGCCGCCGCCGAACTGCTCGCCAATGACGACAAGGTGCGAGCGGTGGTGCTGACGGGCGAGGGTGACAGCTTCTGTGCCGGTGCCGATCTCACGTGGATGCGGGTGCAGGCTTCGGTCGCGCGTGACGAGCGAATCGCCGAGGCCAGGAAGCTGGCCCTGGCTCTGCGCGCGCTCAACGAACTACCCAAGCCGCTGATCGGCCGCATCAACGGCCAAGCATTCGGCGGTGGTCTCGGCCTGATGAGCGTCTGCGACGTCGCGATCGCAGTCGACACTGGGAAGTTCGGCTTCACCGAGGTCAGACTAGGCCTCATCCCTGCGACGATCTCTCCCTATGTGCTGGCTCGAATAGGAGAGGGCCTGGCGCGGCGGGTCTTCATCTCAGCGAGAATATTCGATGCCATTGAAGCCTGCGAACTCGGACTGGTTTCCCGAGCCGTGCCCCCGGCCGACTTGGAGGAGGCGGTCGAGGCCGAGATCCGGCCCTATCGGTCGGCCTCGCCGCAGGCCGTCGCCGCCACCAAGGCGCTTGCGCGCCGCCTTGGGCCGACAATCGATGACGCGGTCATCGGCGAGACGGTCGCTGCACTGGCCGATGCGTGGGAAATGACCGACGCCGCCGAAGGAATCGCGGCTTTCTTCGATCGCCGCAGGCCGCGCTGGCAGGCGTGAGGCTAGCCCGGCCCTTTAACTGCCCCAGTTACGGAGCGGTGTTCTGTTTTGGGGTGGCACGGAGTGCGACTTGGCCTTTGATGTTGAGATTCATGGCCGCGTAAAACCCCTGGCACCACGGCCGGGGGTCGATGCCGCCGCTGGGCTTGGTGGCGAATCGGCGCGCATAATCCTGCGGTCTATCGAAGAGCGTCTCGTTGATCCGGTTGTGGATCCTGGCGCCACTGGCAAACGCGGCGTGATCGGTTGCAGACCTTTAGCCAGGACGTCGCGCGGCAACCGCATGACCCGGCACATCTAGTTGCGCGGCCCCGTTACGAAGCAATCCAGCGCCGACATGGTCCGCACCAACGGGCTGGGGTCGGTCTTCACGGCCATCCAGGCCTCCAGCCCCTCGTCCGACAGCGCCATGTCATCGATTGCGCTCATGTTCTTACTTGTTCCAGCAATCCAACGAGTCCGTCATGATTATAACGCACCCTCGTGCCTTCAGGGGCACGATAGGTGGTGTTGACTGATCTCGCGCTTGCATCGAAGAATCAAAGGCGGAGCATTGCCGAGAATATCACCATACCTTCCGAGAGTGGCCAAATACTCCAAGCGGTAACGCGCGTGCGACCTTGAGCGCGACAACGGGCCGCCCGATGAAACCGTTCTCAAACAGGACGTCGTACAGATGTCAGTCAATCATTACCAGCTTCCGTGGAAAGCTAGACAAGCATTCAACTTGCCCCTCGTTGATGAGTATACTTTCTGTGATTTCGATTCCCCAGTCGCCATACCACAGACCAGTCATGAAGTGGAACGTCATGCCGGGACGCAACTCCGTTTTGTCGCCCTCCCGGAAGCTAGCTGAATTCTCGCCCCATGCGGGTGGGTAACCGAGGCCTATCGAATAGCCAGCACGCCCATTCTTGACCAAACCGTAGCGAGCCAATTCGGCAACGTAAGCCAGATAGATGTCCTCGCAGCAATTGCCGGACACGGCTTTTTCGAGGCCAGCCTGCATTCCTTCAAGAACTGCCTTCTCGGCATCAACTATCTTTTGAGGGGGTTTTCCAAGGTAATAGGTCCGCGCCAGCGCGCAATGGTACCGTTTATGAACACCCGCAAGCTCAAAGAAGATGCTCTCGTCGGGTCGGATCGGACGGTCGGTCCAGGTGAGGTGGGGAGCCGCAGCATCAGCGCCGGCGCCTATGTTTGGCACGGAGGCCGTATAATCACCCCAATATGGCCCCACGCCGCGTGTGCCAGCATAGGTAAACTCAGCAACTACATCCGACTGCTTTACGCCAGGCCGCAGCACTTCGGAGATACGCTGAAACATTGCGTCAACGATCTTGCCAGCGCCGCGCATGTATTCGATCTCTTGTGGGGATTTTACAATCCGCTGCCAATTGATCATTCGATCAGCTTTTTTGAATTTTGCATTAGGCAACGCCGCTGACAGAGCCTCAAAAGCTGAGGCAGACATGTAGTAGTTGTCCTTCTCAACACCGACAGTCGATGAGTCGTGCCCTTCGTCAGTAATAACTTGACCAAGAACAGTCATAGGATGCAGTGTGTCGGATTGGACGTAAAGATCTTCGTACCACCTGATCCGATCTTCAGCTAGGTAGGTGGTCAGTCTGCATCCGTTAGCATCCATGTTACGACCGAACCAAAGGGGGTCGTTGTCGTTGGTTACAACTATGCATTGGGGAACGTAAAATGAATTGCCATCGTAGCCCGTCAGCCAATGCATGTTGGCGGGATCGGTCACGACCAGCACGTCAATGCCCGCCATCTCCATTGCATGGCGAGCCTTATCAAGGCGCGCTCTGTATTCAGACAATTCAAAACGTAGCGTATCTGCACTCATAGTTGATCTCCATGATCATGATCTTGTGAACAAGCCCCGGAAAGGCGTCGCAGGATCTGGCTAGCGCCTACTGACTTTCGGGCTTTGGCAGCGCCTAACGACTTTCGCTCCCGAAACTCTCCGGTTCCGACAACGGAGCCTGCGCCCTAGCAGCACAATAACGAGGTTCCAAGGACGCCAACGTTAGTCGGCAAAGGTGCGTGGTGTCATACACTGGAAGACCAGTGCGCATTCGAATCGCGTCGGTAACACACGGAAACCCCGTGCATTCAAATAGTAGCATGTCGATTTCAGGATGGTCGGCCCGCAGTTGCGCAACGCATGCGGCGACCTCCTTTTCAATCTGAGCGATATCGGTCCGAATGAACGGACGGGCGGTTGAATTACGCAAGTACTCACCGCCTTCAACACCGCCGATCACAATTCTCGCCCGTCTTTCTTGGCTGTCAACGCCGAGCAGATCGGCATCGAGGTTTGACGAGTCGGCTGTGACCACCGCAAGCTTACGGGTAGGCGCAAGCTGCCGGAGCAAAGCCGGAACTAGAAGGAGGCTCGATAGCACAACAGGCACATTGACAGCTGCGGCGACCGCCTCTTGATGGCGAATGAAGAATCCGCAGTCAGAAGTAATCACGCTGGCACCTTGTTGTACGAGCCGCCGAGCAGCTGCAACGCATGCCATATCCAGCAACGGCTCACCCCGGATGACTACATCAGGCCTCGCTCCCTCCACCATTTCGGTGATAATCAGGCATTCGAAGGTGGCTGGATTCGTTAGGGCTCCTGTCCGGGGGATTTGATTTGGGCTATCGGAGGACAGGCCTTCGTCAAGCTCAAGAACTCCGAGAACTGCGCGGTCTTGCAACATTGTCGGGACGCTCCAAGGTATCAAACTGCGGCTTTACGGATGCATAGGGTCTGGTTGAAAGCCACTGAACGTTAAACCTAAACTTAGGCAGGCACCTTCTCGGCCGCTACGGCCATCGATCGAAACTCGTCGACGCTGTGCTCGCCGAGCTGCGCTAGCAGCCTTGGCCATGCGGAAAGGCCTTCCGTTAATGAGGCCAACCGGAAAAACTCGTTGGGCGCGTGGATATCCTCATCCGGAAGGGCAAAGCCGAACATCAGCGTCTGAATACCGAACAACTCCTGGAATATCACGGTTATGGGCACAGACGCTCCCAGCCGAACAAGCACTGGCTCTTGACCAGTCGCGTCGGAGAGAACTTTTTTTGCGGCAAGCACGAGGGGGTGACCGGTGGGCAGGTTGAAGGCACGGCTCGCCGCGCCCAGGTCGTGGATCAAGAGTTCCACGTCCGGAGAGCAAACGGCTCGTAGATGAGCCTTAAGAATGTCTGAAACCTGGTCGGGATCCTGTCCGTGAACTGTTCTCAAGGACAGCTTGGCATGGGCCATGCTTGGAATCACTGTTTTCGTGCCAACCTCGGTGTAGCCCGCCCACATTCCGTTTACGTCCAAGGCCGGTCGAAGTGTCACCTGCTCACGTACCGAGAAGCCATGTTCTCCATGGGCACGCGCCTCGACGTCGTTGACGAACGCGGCATCGTCGAAGGGAAATCTGGCCGTATCAGCTCTTACGTTGGCGGACACCTTAGGTAGGGCTGTCAGTAATCCGGGGATCGCGATTGCGCCGTCCTTGTCATGAAGCGAAGCGATGATCGTCGCCATCTCGTGTGCAGCGTTCCGTACCGCGCCGCCGTACCGACCGGAATGCAAATCTCGGTCTGCGGTACGGATTGAGCATTCGAGTTCGATCAAGCCGCGGCAGCCAATATTGATGGTTGGAAATGCGAGGCTCGCGCGTCCTCCATCCGCCGAGATCATCCCGTCGGCAACAAGCAACGGAGCGTATCGCCTCGCGATCTCGCGGAGGCTTGCGCTTCCGCTCTCCTCTTCCCCTTCCAAAAAGAACTTTATGTTCACCGGACAGCTGCCACAGAGGCGCAAAAAAGCCTCGACGGCATGGAGCGCAATGACTGTGGAACCCTTTACGTCCGAGGCTCCTCGCGCATAAAGCTTGCCATCACGAATCGTGGGCTCGAATGGCGGGGAAACCCACTTGTCCAAGGGATCCGGGGGCATAACATCGTAATGGCCATAGATGAGGATAGTGGGCCGGCCAGGAGCACCATTCCAGGCTCCGTAAACAGCAGGATGGCCGCCGCCATCGAGAAGCTGGACATCGCTCAAGCCCATGCGCTTGAGCCGGTTCACGAGAAATGTTTGGGCGTTGCGCATCCCCTCTGCGAAAGCAGGGTCCGGGCTTACACTAGGCATACGCAAGAAGGTGCAAAGGTCATCCAAAATTTCGCCTTGCCGACCGAGCAGATCCAGAACTAATTGATCTACATGCATGGCGTTCTCCTGGCATCTTCTGGGCGGATGCACCGTTGGCTACGATAAGTGTTCATTTTTCCCGTCTCCACCACAGGAAGCATGCCTCAACACACTCTCCGCCGAACGACACAACAATCAGTGCGACAGTATTTGGCTGAGGAACAGCTTTGTTCTCTCGTGTTGTGGATTAGTGAAGAAGTCGTTCGGCTTGCCCTCTTCGACGATCCGGCCTGCATCCATGAAGATCACCCGGTCCGCGACAGAGCGCGCGAAACCCATCTCGTGGGTGACGCAAACCATGGTCATTCCGTCGCGCGCCAGACTGGCCATCGTCTCGAGCACTTCGGCGACCATCTCCGGGTCGAGCGACGAAGTCGGCTCATCGAAAAGCATCACGGCAGGCTCCATGCATAGGGAACGGGCGATTGCGACGCGTTGCTGCTGCCCTCCGGATAGCTGACCGGGGAACTTATTCGCCTGCTCCGGTATGCGCACGCGCTCAAGGAATTTGAGCGCGAGCTTCCTTGCCTCGGCCTCAGGAACTCCCTTGGTCCACATCGGGGCGGCCATACAGTTCATGAGCACTGTCAGATGTGGGAAAAGATTGAAGTTCTGGAACACCATGCCAATGTTCTTGCGAACTTCGGTCACGTTGCGCATCTTGCTGTGCAACCTGATCCCGTTGACGGTGATTTCGCCCTCCTGGTGAGCCTCGAGTCGATTGAAGCAGCGGATTAGCGTTGATTTCCCCGATCCGGACGGGCCGCAGATGACGACACGTTCGCCCTTGCGGACGGTGAGGCTGACGTCAGTCAGTGCTCTGAAGGTGCCGTACCACTTTGAAACGTTCTTGGCTTCAATGACTGTGTCGTTCACCGTCCTCTGCCTCCGGTTCGATGGTTCTCGATCCGAACTTGTCTCAGGACGCGGCATATCGGCATGCACCCTGGAAAAGCCGTTCCGGATAGGACCATCCATCACTTGACCTGTGCTGTCGGCGGTCATCGTATCTTGCTCCTCGCAAAATGATGCTCTATCCGGGATTGGATCACCTCGAGGCAGACGGTCATAATCCAATAAATGATTGCCGCCGCTATCAGCATCTCCATGTGATGGAAGGTCGGCTGGCCGATTGTGCGAGCAAGGAATGTCAGCTCCCACACACCCAAGACGGAGACGAGCGAGCTGTCCTTCACCATCCCGATGAACATGTTACCCATCGGTGGAATGATTACGGGGAGCGCCTGCGGCAGGATGATCTTTCGCATCGTAAGGCCAAAGCCGAAACCCATGGACCGGGATGCCTCCCATTGGCCGCGGTCAATGCTTGCAATCCCCGAACGAAAGATCTCCGTCATGTAGGCTCCGGCGCACAGCGATAGCGCCAGTATCCCCGATGGCACGGCATTCATCACGATGCCTAGCTGCGGCAGGCCGAGATAGATCAGATAAATCTGCATGAGAAGCGGCAAGCCGCGAAAGAATGAAGTGTAAAAACTGGCGATGCCGTAGGCAAAGCCGTTGCTTGAAAGTTTTGCGATAGCTGCGACAATCGCGATAGCCGACGCGAATATGAGTGAGATCGCCGAAACATAGATTGTCGTCACCACCCCCTGCGTGATCAGGAAGGGCAGATTCTCCCAAATAAAAGGCAGACTCAAGTTAAACGTCTTGAAGAACGCTAGAAACAGGATCAGCAGTTCAAACCACACGACGCCGATCTGCATTCTTAGAGGGATAAACCCAATCAATACGAGATTTAGGCAGAACACGATTGCAAGCACAAATGCGATCGCGAAACGACCGTAAAGGCCGCTTTCCAGCGGATCGCCGATGACCGGCCGCATAAGTTCGCCCACGGAGGCGCCTGCGAGGTCAAGCGAAAGAAACGCAACGAATGCCAGCACAAAGACTGACGTTATAAACAAGGGCTTATGTACGAGAACCTCGGCTTCAACCGTATCCTGATAAAGCATAAGACGGCCTTCTTGAGACAGGAAGCGACCCAACGGCTAGGCCGGGCCGCTTCGGTTGTAGACCTTTACTGTTCGACCGAGTAATCTATGCCGTCGTACCACTTTTTTGATAGTTTCGAGAGTGTTCCGTCAGCTTTCATGCTCTCGACGGCGGTAGAAATTTTCTCACTGAACTCTTTGTCACCTAGCTGAACTGGGATTGCTCCTGGCGCGGAATACAGTGGATCACCAAGCACCTTTATTGGATAGCCGGCCTTAATCGCATTATCCGCAATCGTTCCATCAGCGAGGACTGCATCGAGACGGACACCATCGCCAAGGCGAAGGTCGTCAAAAGCAATGTTAGTGCTTTCGTACGTTTTCAACTGCCCAACCTTGAATTTGTATTCAATCGGTTTGGCACCGAGCCAGTCTGGTACCAGGTTGTGATTTGCATATAACTGTTGCGTATTGCCGGAGGCAACGCCAACTACTTTACCATCGAGGTCGGAAAGCTTGGTAGCCTTGCTATCCTTGTGAACGACAGCGACGGCCTTCTCATAAAAATATACGGCCGGGAAAGCCAGTTTTTCGGTGCGCGCCTTGGAAGGCGTCATCTGACCCATTGCCATATCCCAACGGCCCTGCCAATTGGCTGAGGCGATTATGTCCCAGCCCGGCGTAACGAAGTTGACCTTCACACCCAATTTCTCCGCGATCCCCTTCGCGACATCGATGTCGTAACCATCGAGTTCGTGCTTGTCGTTCAGGAACGACATTTTCCCCCAGTCCGTCCCGACCGCCACTGTCAGCGTCTTGGTGTTAAGGACTTTGTCGAGTACGGCGCCAGCATTGGCCGTAGCCGAGCAAGCCACGGACGCAACTACGAGCGAGGCTGCAACTGCTATCGTCGTTACAAGCTTGTTCATGCGATGTTCCCTTCTTATTGTCTTGCAGAATTGTCTTGCAGATTTTGTGCCCCGACCCGTTCTCCATGGCTACGACAACAGGCGCGCGCCTGCTCCTCTGGGCCCATGCATTCTAACCGTAATCCCAAAATTTATTACGCGTCTAACATCTTTTGAGCATAGATTAATTGCGAATGGGCAATAATATGAAATCTAGGGCATCGCGCGAGTCCCGGGGGACGGTTGCGGCAAACGGACTATGATGCCGGTGCACAGGGGCAGTCGAAAGTCAGCCATTCTGCGATGCTGGGCCGACCCTCGTCGGTGTGAGGAGCAGTTTCGGAACAGGGAGCGCCTTCCCTCCGCAAAGCGTCACAGAATCGAACGCGCCTCGCGACGGTCGACGAGGGTGACGCGCGCGGCGCGACGCATTGCATTGGGTCGCATCTCTCCGGCGTGTGATCCGTGAAGATTTTGTGCTGACTGGTTCTGCGAGGTGCAATTCTAACGGTTCATCAAGGCAGGATCGCTACAACTTCTCCTCGTTCGGATGCCCGCCCGTGGCGAGGCGAGTGAGGCAAGCAGAAGCCCTGGCTCTTGATGGGACCAGCGATAATGGGTTTCACACGCGTCGCCCGCTCCCGACCAATGCATTGCGCTCTATGCGCGCTTCGAACTCACCGTGAGAGGTTTGTGTCACGACGAGCCCGAAATACTCATCAAGGAGCGCGATCACGCGCTGCGTGTGGTTTCGGAGCTGCTCTAGCCCGTACATCTTGACGACGTATTCGGCTAACAGTTGGAGAGCGCTCTCTTCGTCTCCTCCGTGGAAGACGAAGGGGTCTGTGATTCGCTGCACAGTTACGTCATTAAACTGCGCAGCAGCAAACAGATCGAGCACCTCGCCCGCGGTAAAATGAGGATAGTCATGTGGGGTCACGGAATGAGTTGACACTACGTCAGCGAACCAGCGGGCAGTGGGGGAGCCCTCTTCGAAGTCATGAAGAACGAAGATGCCACCGGGCCGGAGAATGCGCGCAGCCGCCCGGACAGCAGTGGCGCGCTCAGCGTGGGGGATGTGGTGCGTGCCGTAAGCCATCAGCACACCATCCACCGATCCATCTTTTATCCAGAACGGATCGGTCGCGCCCTGCCAGATCGCAAACAGGCCATCTCGGATGCAACGGTCCACCATGAACTGGGAGACGTCAGAGTTGATGAAACTTGGGCAGCGAGCCGCACCCAAGAGCCGGTGGGCTACCTTGTTCACGTATCCGTCACCGGCGAGAAGATCGCAGAAGATCAATGATGAACACAGTCCGTCGCGACCATTGGGGTGCATTTTTCCCAGTAGATCCATCACACCCTCCGATCGTGCCAGCAGAGACAGTTGGATACTATCGAGGTAATCCGAACCACGCGCTTCCGAGGTGAACTCATTGCGCGACAGGTTGGCAAGGCAGTCGAATGACTCTCTAGTTATTCGGGGCTCGATGGCCTTGAAGGCCACCGGGTTCATTTTTTCCAACTGGGAGAGGTGCGAATCTATACTATTGGGAAACATTGTGGTTCTCCATGGTGACCAGGTGCCGGCGGGTAGAGCGATAGAACATGTTCTTGGTTGAGTTTACGGACACTGGCCTTGGAGAGACTGTTGCGGCCGGTGGGAGGCCCGTAAATATCGGCATTCAATATGGCGTTACTCTTCCGGTCGGACTCCGTATCCCTCGCACTGAAACAGGACTGTCATAGAGATCTCTGAAGAACCCATTGGGCTGTCTCGTGAGGCGGGCCAACAGCAAAACCTGCCGACTTGAGCACGCCGCATTTCACGCGCGCCGTTGGATCTCATCCTTCGGGCAAATCGTCCAACCAGCAGGCGCCCTCAAGGTGCGGCCGGGAAAAGATCTTTCCGATCTTTTCGGGACTCTTGTTTTGATGATACCGCATATACATACGGCCATCGACTCCAAGGTCGAGGACTTCGATCTTTCCTGTGTGATGGGACATGATGTATTTGAAGGTTTTTTGGATGCCGCTGAGGCGTTGGTTGATGCCGCGAGCAATCTCTATTCCGCGGCGCAGTGAAACCTGAAAATGGGAAGCGCCTTTCACCGGTCTGGCCTGAAAGAGATAATACGGGCGGATACCTATTTGGTGACACTTGGCGAATGTGGCTGCCAAGATCTCAGGATCATCGTTGACTTTCGCGAGAAGCACGGTTTGGTTCAGGAACTGTACGCCCTGTGCGCGTAAGGAGCGAACCTTGTGCTCCGCCTTGACGGAGATTTCGCCGATGTGGTCGAAGTGTGTGACGATCACTGCGGCCTTGCCCGCTTCATCGATCCGTTTGAACAAAGCCGGCAAAGCGGGATCCTCGAACCGTTTGGGCTGATACGCTAGTGTTTTTGTACCCAGTCGAATCGAATCCAGATGCGGGATTGGCAGCAGATGATCAAGCATCTTGTCGAGCTTGGCCGTGCTGAGTACCAGCGGGTCGCCTCCTGTTATCAGCACGTTCGTAATCTCGGGATGGCCGAGAATATATTGCCCAATTTGTTCGAAATCGGCTGCGATTTCATCGGAGTCCTTTCCGACGAGGCGTTTGCGAAGGCAATAGCGGCAATATGAGGCGCAACGGTCCGTTGCCATCACCAATCCGGTTTGGGCGTACTTGTGTTGAAACCCGGGAAAGACCGTGTTATCTAGCTCACCGCTCGTGTCCAGGTTTCCGGGACTTTTGAATTCTTGGAATGAAGGCTCCACGATGTACTTGAGCTGTTCGTAATAACCGCTATTGATGATCTGCTCGCGATAAGACTTTGTGACGTGATAACGCATGATGCTACTGGCTTGCAGTTCCCCCTCGGTAACGACGCGCGGCCCCTCGATGAATTTCATCACCGTTGTGTCGGGCCGCAGGGCCGAGTTGGCGAGTGGTGCTTGAGGAGGGCAAACGCGAGGCGCCGCGGCGGTCGCGCGCGCCTTCAGCTCTCCATCGCTAAGGCTCTGGTCCTTGTAGACAACCGCGATCGCTTTCGGATCCCACTCCGTCTGCGCCCCAAGCAGTTCGTGAACCCAGCGGTCCTGGAGACAGGCCTCTTCCTCTGGGTTCGATTCAACCGCAAATCGACGTTCCTCCGCCAATAGAAGCGGTACCGACCAGACTCGCTGCCCGGGGCCGGCCGCCATCTGGCTCAGCGCCTGCTGCAAATAGCTCACAAACCGCTCCACCGTCCTCCGCTCAAACAGGGACGTCGGATAGATCAGCCTTCCACAGATCGCCTCGCCGACCTCGGAAAGGTTAAGCGCGAGATCATGTTGCGCGACACGATCGCCAACGCCAACATGTTCTAGCTCGAGCCCCGGCAGTTCGGCCGGCTCGCCAGGATTGTTTTGCCATGTAAGTATAATCTCCGGTTTGTGAGGCGGATCGACGAGTTCCACCGCCTGCTCAAATGGCAGGTCCTGATCATCCTGCGCCCCAGGCGCGGCGGCATTCGCCCGTTCTAGCAATGTCTCCAGTGTCGGATCTCCCGACAGATCAATCCGCAACGCCAGGGTCCTGACGAAGCAGCCGATCAGCCCCTCGATCTCGGAGCGGGTGCGGTTGGCGCGAGGTGTGCCAATCACCAGCTCGTTCTGACCCGACAGCCGCGCCAGTACCAGCGCCCAGCCGGCCAGCAGGGTCACGAACAGGGTCGTCCCATGACGCTGGCTCAGTTCCCTGAGCTGTGCACTCAGCCGCTCGTGCAACACGAACTCGACGTAACTGCCGCTATAGTCTCGCTGCGCCGGACGCGGCCGGTCTGTCGGCAGCTCCAGCACTGCTGGCGTGCCGTCCAGCATTCGGAGCCAGTATTCCGACTGCCGCTGCAAGAGTTCCCCTGCCAGCCGACCTCGCTGCCAAATCGCGTAGTCCGCATACTGCACCGGCAATGGCCTCAGCCGATCCGCGCGGCCTTCCCGGGCCGCGGCGTAGAGTTCGCTAAGCTCGCAGATCAGAATCTCCCGTGACCGGCCGTCCGAGACCATGCGGTGCATGATGATCAGCAGCATATGATCGTCCTCCGCCAAGCGCGCCAGTCGAATACGGATCAGCGGCCCGGCTTCCAGGTCGAACACCGCCTGTCCTTCAAAACGCATCAGCTCCGCGAGGGCCGTCTCCACATCCGCTGCCGCCGTCAGATCGTCTCGTTTCAGCGGCAGGCCGGTATCCGCCGGTCCAATCCTTTGGAACGGCTCGCCGTCCTCCACCCCGAAGGTGGTGCGCAGCACCTCATGACGCGCCACCAACCCGTCCAAGGCCAACTGCAGGGCCGCCTCGTCCAATTCGCCGCGAAGCCGAAGCCCCACATAGATGAGATCGGCCTTACTGCCGCCCTTCCGATGGGACAGGAACCAAAGCCGCTGCTGGGGAAGCGACAGTGGCACCCGTGCCGGACGCGGCAAAGCTTCAATTGGCGGGACCGCACTCGGTGCAGCGTCTGTCGCATTGGTTTGGGTTGTTCGAGCAAGTTTCATGTAGCTCTCCTCGGTCGGAGCATGCGACACCGCTATGGCGCAACAGGCCCTCCACCGCGTCCCTGCAATCGGCGTGCCACCGAGGAGGTTGTGCGAGCAGAGGGGCAAACCACGTGTTTTACGCCGCGACAGCAGAATGCTGCGCCCCATTGTGTCGGGTTCCGGACAGCGACGTCTTCAACCGGATACGGCTGACACAGAAAGTGGCGTCCCGCGACGTGCTGAAACTCGACAGCACACTGGCCATCAGGAAGGCGCCCAACGATAGGCCGTCGGTATAGGAGCCTCCTCCCGCTACTGACGCCAGTAATAGGGACGGCCGTTGATGATTTTGATGGTGCCGTGGTCGCCGGGCCGCAGGTGAGGACGGGGCTGTCGGGCAGTTGTAGGCTGAAAAAGTGCCGTTGCCGAGCACGAAGTCCCCATCGTCAACGGCCGATACCTGCGCGTATTTCGCCACATAGCGTTATTAAGCGCCCGCTGATACCTTTCAGCCAATGCCTGCCACGTCTTACCGATTTTTCGGCGCAGCTGAACGTTTCTGATGTTTCATACGTCTTTTCATATCCCCTACCTCAGGCTCGCTGAGACGAAGCAGCGTGCCTACTTCAGGTTTCGAAGCAGTTTCGACTCCGTACCTCGCCAACCTCAATTTGATCTATACAGGGGCTGGGCATCCAACCTGCCAGTAACGATGCGGCAGAACCATGTCGCCGGCGACAAGCTCTTCGTCGATTATGCCGGCGATACGGTGACGGTGATCGTCGACCGGCTGAGGGGCAAGACGCGCCAGGCGCATCTGTTCGTGGCCGTGTTGGGCGCTTCGAGCCTATCCTATGCGGAAGCGCGCTGGAGTGAGACACTTCCGGATTGGCTGGGGTGTCACGTCAATGCACTGGAAGCGTTCGGCGGCGCGCCGGCTCTGTTGGTTCCTGATTACGTGCCCAGCCACGTAATCGGGAACGATTGCCTTGGTGACCCCACCGTAGAAGGCCAGTGCACGCACCTGACCGTCGATCCAGTCTGGCAGCTTCTGGCTGAAGCTGGCAAAGGCGAAGGTCAGGTTGGAGGCGCCCAGCACCGCGACAAAGATCTGGGCGGGATGCCTACGATCCGACGCCCGCGTGACGCTAAACCTGCCTCTGCGACCTCAGCTGGAAGCGACGGAACCAACTAAGATCGCATCAACTCACCGTTGGTGTCGTAGAGCGGTTGGACCATCACCATCGCTGGAAACATTTGCCCGTCAATTTCGACATCCAGCACGGTACCGTCGCTAGCGAACTCGACCGGAACGTATCCGAGCGCAAGAGATTTCTTGACGCGGTGCCCGTAGCCCCCAGAGGAGATGTAACCAACCGCCGCCCCTGCCTTGAGCAGGGCTTCATCTCCGACGACATCGCGGTCGTCGACATCGATCATCAACCCGACAAGCTTCCGGACAGGCCCTCTGTCGCGCGCGTTGGCAGCTGCTTCCTTACCAACGAAGTCCTTATTCCAGTCGATGAATGCGGCCAGTCCGCTCTCGGTCGCGTCGAAATCGGGACGGAAGTCCATCGTCCAGACGCCCCAGTTCTTCTCAAGGCGCATCGACATGAGCGCACGGCTTCCGTAGAAACGCAGCCCGAGGCCGCCGCCTGCCTCTTCGACCGCCTCAAACAAGCGAATGAGGAACTGGGGACGGCAATAAATTTCATAACCCAGCTCGCCTGAGAACGAGAGGCGCGAGAGGATCACCCGAACGTCTCCCACGACGCATTCCCGGATGTCGCGGAATTTGAAACCGTTGTGAGACACGTCCTCACGCGTCATCCGCGAGAGCAGTTCTCTTGATTTTGGGCCCGAGATCGCGAGCCCGTGAAGCTCGTCGGAACGGTTGGTATAGGTTACCCCGTCGGTCGGCAGATGCCGCTCGAACCATCTCCGGTGCATTTCCTGTGCCGCACCTGATCCGAACAGAATGAAACGGTCTTCCGCGAGGCAGGCGACGGTAAGATCTCCATAGAGTTTGCCTTTAGGGGTCAACATGGGGGTCAACGCGATCCGGCCGGGCTTGGGGAGTTTCCCGGCGAGGACGTGGTCGAGAAAGGCTCTCGCGCCCGGTCCCCCAAATTCATGCTTCGAATAGTTGGCGATCTCGATCGCGCCCACACCCGTCCGAACGCTCTCTATTTCCCGAGCAACGTAGCCATGGCTCCGGTTGCGCTCGAACGTCGGCTCTTCGTGCGCGTCTTCCGGCCCGTCTGCAAACCAAAGGGCGTGCTCTAGGCCGAAACTCACCCCCATGACTGCGCCCTTCGCGACTAGACGGTCGTAAAGGGCTGTCGTCTTCTGCCTCCGTCCTTTCGGCAAGGTTTCATTGGGAAACGTCATGACGAAACGGCGTTCATAGTTCTCCGAAGACTTCACGGTGCCCCAGTCCGCCGTCGCGAAGTTGCCAAACCGGGAGATGTCCATCGCCCAGACATCAATGGATGGTTCGCCTTCAATCATCCATTCCGCAATCGACCGGCCGACACCGCCGCCCTGGCAGAAGCCAGCCATAACACCGACCGCGGCCCAATAGTTCTGCAGACCGGGCACCGGGCCGATCATCGGGTTTCCGTCAGGGCCGAACGTGAAAGGCCCGTTCACAACGGTCTTGATACCCACTTGGCCAAGCGCGGGAATGCGCTCGAACGCGAGCTCGAGGCGGTCGGCGATCCGCTCGAGATCGGATGGCAGCAGTTCGTGGCCAAAGTCCATTGGGGTGCCAGCCACCTTCCAAGGCGTGGACTTCGGCTCGTACGTGCCCAGCAACATCCCGTTTCGCTCCTGTCGGAAGTAAATGTTAGCCTCGTAGTCGATGCCCGCCGGGAGGCGCTTGCCGGAAGCCATTCGTTCCACGATTTGGGGGATATCCTCCGTAATCAAGTAGTGGTGCTCCATAGGCTGCACCGGCATGGTTACGCCAGCCATCTCGCCAGCTTCTCGCGCCCAGAGCCCGGCGGCGTTGACCACGTGCTCTGCATTGATGGTTCCCTTGGGCGTGACCACGTCCCAGGTACCGTCCTTCCTTTGGCGAGTCTCAATAACAGGGGTGTGGGTGTAATACTGCGCGCCGTGCACGCGGGCAGATTTTGCATAAGCGTAGCAGACACCCGAAGGGTCGACATCACCGTCGAGCGGGTCCCACAGCGCGGCGAGATAATGGCTCGGATCGATGAGAGGATGCCGCTCGGCCGCCTCGTTGACGCTGATGAATTCCTGATCAAGCCCCATGTAACGGGCCTTTGACCGCTCCCGCTTCAGGTATTCATACCAGGTCTTGTTTGACGCCAGGTAGAAGCCGCCCGTGTTGTGAAGCCCGACCGAGTGGCCGGAAGTCTCTTCGATCTCTTTGTAAAGATTGATTGTGTAGCCCTGGAGGCGGCTGATGTTCGGATCGGAGCTGATGGTGTGGATTTGGCCCGCTGCATGCCAGCTTGACCCGCTTGTCAGTTCGTCTCGCTCAAGGAGCACACTGTCTTTCCAACCGAATTTTGCAAGGTGGAAAAGGATCGAGCATCCGACGACGCCGCCGCCGATGACGACCACGCGGGCGTCCGTTGGAAATGGTTTTTCGGCTGTCATGGTTGTCCACTTTGGGCTGGAGGAGGCGATCGCTTTAAGACCGGCCGGATGGGCGATCGCTAGGCGAGGGGAAGACGTCTGAACCGACCAGCCCGGGCTGGGTCAAAGAAGTGGTCGAGAGGTCCGCTGTCGACAAAATGGGCGTGCCATGTGGCTAACGCACCTCGGTCCAGTTCCACACCCAGGCCAGGACCTTCGGGCACGGTGACCACATTGTTGGTCTGACGGAACGGTCCGCCCTGGATGACATCACCGATCTGCCAACGAAACAAGGATTGGGATGGCTCCGTAATCCACGGCATAGCCGCTGACATGTGCAGGTAGGCTGCAGTCGCGACCCCGGCGTCGCCCGAGTAACACCAGAACCCGACTCCCATGGTCTCGCAGGCGCCGATAAAGCGCACGGCGCGGGAGATGCCGCCCAAGACCGCAAAATTGGTGACGATGAAATCTGGCACGCCGAGACGAACAGCCCGGCGGAGGTCCGGGACATGGGTGGAGAAGGGTATGGCCGAATGTCGGCGCAATACCTCCATCTCTTCGAAGGTGGCGACGGGATCCTCATAGTTCCTGATATCGAATGGCTCGATCTCGCGAAGGATCCGAATGGCCGTTGGCAATGACCACTGCATATTGCTGTCGAGCCGGATCATATCGCGAGTCCCCAAAGCAGCGCGCAGCGCCTTCACGGTCTCGATCTCAAGAACCGGGTCCCCCAAGATGAGCTTCCCCTCGAACATCGTCGAGCCGTGAAGCTCTCGCATGTGGACGCAATAGTCGGCCACCGCGTCGGGAGACATTTCACCTCCCTCACGGAATCCGAAGTATTCGGTGAAAGGAATGTCCTTCCTGACGGCACCGCCTAACAGCTTATAAAGTGGCTCCTGCGCTACTTTACCTCTGATATCCCAGAGAGCGATTTCGATCGCGCCGAAAGCTTTGACAACGGAACTATCATCCGTGTTTTGGACGATTTGCCATGGTGGAACAGTCAAAGATTCGCAGTACGCGATGCCGAGAGGATCCTGACCGACCAACCTTTCGCCCATAGCTTGAATGGTTGCCAAGACATCGACAGACGGCGCCTCGCCTAGGCCAACAAGCCCCTGGTCGGTTTCAACTTCGACGATCACCTTGGACGTGCCGGGATAATGTCCGCCCGTCCACCAGAGTGGTTTCTCAAGCGGTATGTTTACCGGAGTCGCCTTTACGGAACGAATCTTCATTGCCTTGTCCAAAATCGAGAAAAATTGAGTGGGGTGCTGACCTTGACTGCTCAGTACCACTGGTCAGTTTGCTGGGACTTTTTCCGCGCGCAGAAATCGGCCAACGCGTTGTCGATGGCCGGATCAAGAGGCGGCGCCTCGTACTCGGCAAGCAGCTTCTTCCAGCGCGCGTTGGCTCGGACCAGGGCATCTTTTTCCCCGGCGTCACGCCACTGCTCGAAGCTGTTGTTGTCAGCGACTTCCGACTCCCAGAAAGCCGTTCGATAGTTCGCGATTGTGTGGGCGCAGCCAAAGAAATGCTTGCCTGGGCCTACCTCGCGGAATGCGTCGAGCGCTAGCTGGTTGGGATTGACTGAAAGGCCAGCCATATAGACGTGCAGCGCGCTGCAGAAGTCGGCATCCAGGATCAGTTTCTCGTAGCCCATGGTCAGCCCGCCTTCGAGCCAACCTGCCGAATGCAGGATGAAATTGGCGCCGCACTGGACCGCGGCCTGCATGGCGACCGCGCTTTCCATCATCGCCTGACCGTCAGCCACCTTAGACGACGTAAAGGCGCCTGAGCAACGCAGCGGCAGGCCCAGACGGCGTGCGAGCTGGCCCACGACTAGCGATCCCAATGCCGGTTCTGGGGTACCGAAGGTTGGTGACCCGGTACGAAGGTCGGTCGAAGACAGAAAGTTGCCGAAGATGGTGGGAGCGCCGGGGCGCACCAGCTGGGTCAGGGCGCACCCTACCATGGTCTCCGCAAACGACTGTGCGATGGCGCCGGGCGTTGTCACCGGACCCATAGCCCCGCCCAAGATGAAAGGTACGATTACCGTCCCCTGACTGGCGCGGGCATAGACCTTGAGCGCGCCTGTCATGGTGGCGTCGAATACGAGGGGAGAGTTGGCATTGATATTCGCGAGGATGACGCAGTTCTGGTCGACGAACTCTCGGCCGAAAACGATACGGGCCATCTCGATCGAGTCTTCGGCCCGTTCGACCGAGGTGACCGAGCCCATGAAAGGCTTGTCCGAGTAGCGCAGATGGGCCGACACCATGTCGAGGTGCCGCTTGTTCACCGGAATGTCGACGGGCTCGCAGACAGTGCCGCCGGAATGGTGCAGCCACGGGATGGAGTAGGCGAGTTTGACGAAGTTTTCGAAATCGCCGAGCGTCCCGTAGCGTCGACCGCCTTCCAGATCGCGTACAAAAGGCGGGCCATAGGCCGGCGCAAACACGACATTTGGGCCGCCAATTTTCAGGGAACGCGCCGGGTTCCTGGCATGTTGCGTAAAAATCGAAGGCGCGGTTTTCAGGATCGGACCGAGCATGCCCCTTGGAAAGCGGACCAGTTCGCCCTGTACCACGGCGCCCGCAGACCGCCACAGATCCAGAGATTCCGGATCTTCTCGGAACTCGATGCCGATTTCCTCCAGGATCACCGCGGCGGCGTCCTCGATCGCTAGTAGTCCTTCCTCGGAAAGCAGGTCGTAGGGGCGGATTCGGAGCTCTACGCCAGCGAGAACTGCCGCTGCCTCGTGACCACCGGCGGCGGCACGTCGATTCGAACGGCCTCTTGCTCGAGTAGTCGGCGCCTCTGGCTCGGACATGCTTTTCCGTCTTCCCTTTTTATTTTCGTCCTATAAGTTTGATTGGTGGAAACCCACAGGTAAACCGCAATTATTCTGATGTCGGCATAAGTGGAAGTTATGCATGTCTCGTTTACGCATTCCGAGCCCTGCCGGCCTCATTACATTTGAGGCTGCGGGGCGGCATCTGAGTTTCACCAACGCGGCCGAAGAGCTTCGCGTCAGTCAGGCCGCTGTGAGTTCGGCCATCAAGAGCCTGGAGGGTGACCTTGGCGTTGAGCTTTTCGTGCGCCAGCATAAACGGATCGCTTTGACGGAAGCCGGCCTGCGCTTCTACAGCGATGTTGCAATGGGTCTCGGCCATATTGCCCGATCGGCCGAGGCTGTTCGACGGACAACCGAGGACAAGCATGTCATCCTATCGTCGTCGACGGCGTTTGCCAGCCACTGGCTGATCCCACGGCTGCCTGGTTTTCGAGCGCAACATCCGGAAATTGAAATCCGCATCCAGACGGCGGACCGGGACACCGATCTGGGGCCGGACCCCCATCTGATCGGTGTCCGCCGTGGGTTAGGAGACTGGCCCAATTACCGCGCTTTCCGTTTCGGCGGCGAGAACCTTATTCCGGTCTGCAGCCCCAGCTATCTTACGCAGTCCGGCGCGCCACGCGATTTGCCGGATCTCGCCACACGGACTCTCATCCACCTTGACGAGCCCCACCGGCCACGTCCGGGCTGGAGGGACTGGTTCGCCCATTTTGGCATAGACTTCCTCGACGTCGGTGAAGGACTTCGCCTCAATGATTACAGCTTGGTGGTGCAAGCAGCGATCGGCGGGCAAGGCATCGCGTTAGGTTGGACGCACCTCGTCAACCATCCGCTGAGCGAGGGGTTGCTCGTTCCCGCCCTCGGTGCCAACTGGGCAACCGGGTATGCATTCTTCATCGTCAGCAACCGTTCGGTTGACCTCGCTCCGGAAGCAAAACTGGTGAAGGACTGGATCCTCGATGGGGCACCTGATGAACGGCTTTGAAACCGGCGCGGCCTCGATTTGCTCAGAGTCACGGTCGCGTTTCAGCGCATTTTTTTGCGCAGGCCCAACCGCAGAATGAATCAATCGCAATAGAGATCGACTGTCGTACGCGGTGTAACGCGTGGCCGACCGTAAGTTTAAGGGTTAGGATCGTGCATTTATACGGTTCCGAACCGGATCGCCCTGGGCCGACGTTCCTGATCGTTATAGCCCCTACACCACATGTTACAACCGATTCGTGCGCTGGCGCAAAGCCGGTGTCTGGGATCGGTTGCTCGCGGCGGTTTCCAAGGCCTTCGACGGCGAGATCATCATGATCGACAGCTCTTGTGTCCGTGTTCACCAGCATGCGGCCACGGCAAAAAGGGGGCGCCGACGATGGTTGCATCCCGTGGCGGGCTCACCACGAAAATCCATGCGCTTGTCGATGCCGAAGGCCGGCCAATCGATCTCGTCCTGACCGCAGGACAGGCCCATGACGGCAAGCCTGCCGCTGCCATGCTGGAAACGCTCAAGCCCAATGCGATCCTGCTTGCTGACCGCGCCTACGACAGCGACGCCATTCGTGCTTTGGCCGCCGAACGAGGGGCATGGGCCAACATCCCGCCCAGAAAGACCAGAACCGGCAGCTTCGCCTTCAGCAAATGGGTCTACAGGCAGCGTAATCTCGTCGAGCGGTACTTCAACAAGCTCAAACAGTTCAGAGGCATAGCCCACGATACGACCGAAACCCGCTAAACTTCCTCGCCGCAGTCAAACTCGCTTCTGTTCGTATCTGGTTGCGCCATTATGAGTCTGCACCCTAGCTAGTTTCCGTCCATAAACGTGCGTATTTCACAGCGTTTACAAGATCTTGTGCTGGACCTGAAAGGCGCCTTTGACGGCAAGGCCAGGATCAAGAGCACTAATTGTCGACAGGATGGTGTCATCGGCACGATCAAGCACAGGCCACCGCGGACGGCGTTTGCCGGCTGAGACAGCAGCAATGCCGAGTTGGGATCAGGTTGGTTGGAGGCGAGTGAAGAGGACGAGGTTGTAAGCCACGACCGAGGACCAGACGTAGGTCTTGAAGTGGTCAAGTCCGCGCCGGGTGCAGCGTGCCAAGCCGTAAGCGCGTTTGAGGCAAGAGATGCCAGCTTCGATGCCGGCACGGAAGTTGCGTAGCTTGCGATAGACCCACTTGCTTCTGACCATGTCCTCGATCCGGAGGCCGGCTTTCTTGTGGAAGGCCATGTCGGAGACGCCCCACGCCTTCGCCGTGGCTAGGTTGTTGCGCGTGGCGAAGCCGCCATCGGCCGCCGCTTGCCGCGGCACTTGCCCATAGAAGGCGATGTGGCGCTCCAGCATCGGCAGCAAGCGGTCGCTGTCGGCCGGATTGCCGGCTTCGATCACCAGATCGAGGATCATGCCGCTCCTGCCTGTGGTCAGGTTGAGCTTATATGAGGAAAGTAAAGACGGAACGGGTGTGTCAGGGCAACATTTCTTCACCTTCTCGATGTGTTGCGGAATCCATGGTCTGAGCCCGATGGCATGACGCGGCCCGTTTATCCGAGCCCATCCAACTTATATACGGTCGCTGCTCGAAACAGCGGCACCAACATCCCGCTTGCGGCGGGTACGGGCTCAGGAGGACGGGACCATTCTTGTGGCGGGGCATTTCAGGCCATCCCAACCTTCGGTTCGTCCACCTGGATCCGCCAGGACTGATCAGGCCCTGGAAGAAGTGCTTAGTTCACATTCCATGGGTGAGCGGCAAGCGGCATCAGGCGCTCTTCATGACCGCCCCCTCGATGACGACGCCGGCGTTGACGTATTTCCACAGCGCGACGAGTAGCTTGCGGGCGAGCGCCACAATCGTCGCCTTCTTGAGGCGCCCGCCGTTCTGCTTCACCCGCTCCTTGAACCACAAGGAGAGCGCCGATTGCGATTGATGGCGCAGCCATAGCCACGCGAGCTGGATCAGCGTAGTTCGTAGCCTTGGATTGCAGGATTTCGAAACGCCCTGGTCGTGTGAGACGGAGCCGCTTTGCCAGGGGGTCGCCGCCAGGCCGGCGTAGGCGGCCAGCTGTCGTCGGTTGTCGTAGTGCCGCGACAGGCCCTCCGTCCACAGCACGGCGGCAAACTCCTGCCCGATGCCCTTCAGGTCGAGCAGCATGGCCGGGGCTGGCGAGGCACTCTGCTCGGTCGCAAGCATGGCGTCGCGCTCGGCCTCGACCGCCTTGATCTGTTCCATCAGCAGCTCCAGCCGTTCGAGTTCGCGATCAATCTGCTGCTTCAGATGGTCCGGCAGCGGACGCCCGTCGCCGGTCTTCAGCGCCTCAAGGCACCTGCGCCGATCGCGCCGCAACGGCTCGTAGCCGGAGACACCCTGTGCAAACAGCAGGCCTTTGATGCGGTTGACATGGCGGGTCCGCTCGTTCGTCAAGGCCTTGCGCTCACGCGAGAGGCGCCGGCGGTCCTCCTCCTCGGGGGTGGGCACCCGCAGCATGGCGCAGACGCTCGGCTCGTCCCTCTTATAGGCAAGCAGCGCGCGCACCAGCGCCTCGCCGTCGATTTTGTGTCGGTCTTTGCCTGACGCCGCCGGCGTGAGGTGGCAATCGAGGCCGGATCGACGACGTGGCTTTCGATTCCTTCGGCCTGCAGCACCCTGTGGATCCAAAAGCCGTCGAGCCCAGCCTCTTGGACGACTATGATCGGAAAGCATTTCCCGGTCCGCGCCTCGGCCTTCCGGTTGAGCTCGGCAAACCGCGCCAGCATGCCGGCCACGTCGCCGGCCGCCACTGCGTGTTTCGACATCTTCTCGCCAGCGCCCGGCGACAGCGAGGTGATCAGCCATTTCGAGCGGCTGAGTTCCAACGAGACGAAAATTGCGCCAAGATCAGTGCGGATGGCAGTCAACGCATCGGGTCGGTGTGCTGCAACGGGCATGCTCGGCCTCCAAGGTAGGATGTCTAGGGTTTAGCAACCTCACCTTTGCCACAGCGCAGGTCGCTATCCACCCTCCTCATAGGATCTTGTGGCCGTACTCGGTGTCGCGGCTGCCTTTGACGATGATATCGGCATGCGGCTCGAACAGGCTGACCAGCTTCTCGCTGGCCGGCACCGGCTCGCCGGCCAATACCCGCCGCTCGCTCTGTCTGATGATGCGTTCGACCAACGGCCGATAGTGACGGACCTGGCCTGCCACAGTGCGATGAGCGGAGTGCTCACTGCGGCCAATCGCTCGGTCGCCTGCGTCAGATAGGCCAAGGTCGTGCGGGTGATTGCGATCAGCTCGCGGTAGAGTTGGACCCGATTGGGTCGACCGCGCGTGAACTGGATCTTGCGGGCGCGCTTCTTGGCTGCGCGGCAATGATCGCGCCATGATGAGCCGGCGCCGCCGGCCAAGGTATAGGCCCGCTTCAGCAGGCGCACCATGACCCGCACCGCATCCCAAAGCAGGCTGCTGTCGCTCGGCTCGTGCATGAGTGCCGAGGTCGCGGTGCTGTCCAGCCGCACGACCGTGCCGTCTTCGAGCTTCGCCTCCCGAGCGCCCGACAGCAGTGTCCGATTGATCTGTTCCCAAGTCTCGGGCCGGATCGCGCTAATGGTCTTTTGTAGTACAGACTTCTGGGGGCTCCATGACCACGGCAGGCGGGCAAAGGCGCGAAACGAGGCGGAGTCCTCGAGGTGGAACGCCAGTTCCTGGTAGCTCAGTTGCCGGTACTGCTTGAGGATCGCGCAGCGCAACACCGCTTCGCCCGGCAAGCCCCGCCGCCCGGTGGCCTTGACGCCGACCCGAACCAAATCGCGAGCCACCAAGCCGAGCAGATCGCGATGTTCGTCCAGCCATTGCGACATCGCCTTCAACTCGTGGCCGATCTCGTGCGTGGCGAAAACATCGAATATGCTGGCTTGGACGGTGCGTTCTTGGCGCATTGTCGGGCTCCGGCGGTGACAGGTTTTGGACTCAGTAGCATGATCCAAGATACCTGAAACCGCCGGGCCTTGCTCGCGCAAAGCTACGATTCAATCAATAAAATCAAATATTTGCCCGTTTGTGGACGGAACTAGCCTAGACTAAGACTAGTCCGACCGCTTCCCAGGAAGACGAGGTGGAGAAACATCGGACAAGGTGTCCTGTGCGATTGGCGATATATTCCCTTCAGAGCTTGAAAGGGGCTGCCACTACCCAAGATAAAGGAATCAGCCTGATGGCAGCGAGCTCAGTAGAGACGACGCATAGCATAAATGTCACTTATGCGGACATCAGATTAATTGCGGTTTACCTGCCGGTTTTTACCAATCATGTTTATATCAGAAAAGCAGGAAAAGCACAAAGCTGTGGCGGTGCACGGGTAGAGCCGCCTAGTTGAGCAAGAGGCGCTCGGCGGACGTCCTTTTGGCAGGACGTGAGGTCGCGGCAGGTCAACACCACATCAAAAAGGGGAATACAGTGGCAAACGACAGCAAAACGCCCGAGTTTTTGATAAATCGCCGCAAACTGCTTTCGACCTCAGCCGCGGGGTTAGGAGCCGGGTTGGTTCTCTCCCACGCTCCTTCAATGGCAAGAGCCCAAACGCCGGTCAGAGGCGGCAAATTTGTCGTCGGAGTCGACAATGGATCATCAACCGACACCCTTGATCCCACCAACATCATTGCATCTGCGGGGGTGTTTGCGTCTTATCAGTTTGGCAATCGGTTGCTGGAACGTACAGCGGATGGAAAGCTAGGGAGCGAACTGGCCGAGAGCTGGGAGCCTAGCGACGGCGCAAAACGTTGGAATTTTACGCTGCGAAAGGACGTAACATTTCACAACGGGAAAAAGTTCACTGCCAGTGACGTGATATATTCCATGAACCGTCACCGCGATCCTGCTTCAAAGTCTAGTTTGGCCCCACTGATGAAGGGTATTCAGGACATTACTTCGGACGGACCTCATCAATTGTCGGTGGTCTTGTCCGCGCCGGACGTGAACTTCCCGTACCTGGTGACGAACATTATCGCCCAGTGCGAAGGAGAGGATCCAAACAAGGCGATCGGAACGGGGCCTTTTATCCTTACCGCTGCGCAACCAGGCATTCGCTACAGTTTTGAACGAAATCCACACTATTTCAGGCCCGAGCAGCCGTATTTCGATGAACTCGAAATTGTGGTCATCAATGACGACTCTGCAAGGCTATCGGCACTTTTGGGTGGGACGACACAGTTCGCCTCGAAAATCACACCGAAACTTGTCGAGCGCATGAAGAGTGCACCGTCCGTCAAGATCGACGTAGCCGACACGACCACGTTCTACTATTTCCTCATGCGGACCGACCAAGCACCTTTCGATAATCCTGATCTCAGGCTTGCGCTCAAATACGCAGTTGACCGCAAGCTTATCCTGAAAACTACGCAGTCAGGTTACGGCTCGATCGGGAACGACAATCCTATCAACTCAATTTATCCCCTCTATTCACCGTTGCCGCAGCACGAATACGATCCCGACAAAGCGAGCTTCTACTACAAGAAGTCCGGTCATAGCGGCCCGATCGAGCTCATCGCGTCAGAGACGATATTTCCAGGGGCGGTCAACGCTGCAGAAATCTTTCAGCAAACTGCAGCCAAGGCCGGCATCACCATCAATCCGAAACGTGTGCCGGGTGACGGCTATTGGAGCGATGTCTGGATGAAAAAGCCGTTTTGCGTTTCCTACTTCGGAAGCCTTGCCACGGAAGATCAGGCGTTTACGCAGCCCTTCGCGAGTGTCTCGCCGTGGAATGATAGCTACTGGCACCGGCCGGAGTTCGATAAACTCCTTGTCCAGGCCAGGTCGGAACTCGACGTCGAAAAGCGCAAGCAGATCTACCATGATGCCGCGAAAATGGTGCAGGAAGACGCAGGCCACATCACCGTGATGTTTGCAGCGTCCATCAACGGCCTCGCGAAGAAAGTCCAGGGCTTCGTGGGCGATCACTTCCATGGCGAAGCGAAAAACTTTGCAAGGTGCTGGTTCGAAGCTTGAAATTGATTGTGGCGATGCGTGATGCACACAAATTTTGCGTGCATCACGCCGTCTCAGCTAGCTGTTTGAGAAATCAAAAAGACTCACGTCTGCAGAAATATACAGGCGACACGTCCCAGTCACATGTCGGGAGCGTGTTGGACAATGCTCGATCCAGCATCCGCGATTTCCGTGGCTTGGCATCTCGCGCAAGCTTTTTCTGCATAACGTTACGAGCAACGCACGATACAGCTCGAAGCCGGACCGTCAGGGCCACCGCAGCGCGCCCCCAAACGTGAGGAAAGTATGAAAATTTTGTTCGGTAGGATTGGTTATGAAACCAACACCTTTGCCCCCGGGACCGCAGATCTCGACCGCTGGGCGCCGAATGGATTGCTGGTGGGAGAGGACATTTTTACCCAATTTCGGAATACGCCTGACTATCTGGGGGGAATGATCAGAGCCGCGGAAGAATGTGCTGTAGAATTGATTCCAAGTGTTGCCGTACATGATGTTGCGGGTCCGATACTCACGAAAGAAGCCGTTGAATATGTTGTAGGCGAACTTATTCACATCGCCGAAGAACGAAGGAGCGAATATACAGGAATATGTATGATGCTCCACGGCGCGGGGTGTGCGGAGAACACGGATGATTTGGAGGCCTATACCTTAGAAAAACTGCGGAAGGTAGTCGGGCCGAATATGCCAATTACCGTTGCGCTTGATCTCCATGGGAATATCACACCGGAAATGGTTGAATTGTCGAATGGACTTTTCGGCTGCAAACAATACCCCCACGTTGATATGGCGGACGCTGGCTACTTGGCCATGAAAACCTTGATTGGCGTGTTGCGTGGCGAGGTGATCCCCAAAACAGCGCTTGTTCAACTCCCTCTGCTAGTCTTCAAAATGGGCCAGACCTCGGTTGAACCCATGAAATCTGTGACAGAGTATATCGCCGATTACGTTGATAAGCACGGCCTAATTGATGCAACCTTTTTCCAGGGTTTCGCTCCTGCGGATGTGCCGTGTGTTGGAGCGTCTGTCGTGGTTATAGCAGAAAATGGCGCAGAGGGGGCCGCCTCCGAGATCGCCAAGTACATCTGGGACAAACGGGATCAGATGAAAGCGGATGAGTTCCCAATGCCGGACGCGGCTGTAGATCTGGCTCTCGCCGAGCTACAAAAACCGGGTGTCGGGTATATCGTCATCAATGAAACGTCTGATAATCCCGGTGGCGGGGCACCTGGGGATGGAACGCATCTTTTGCACGAGATTTTGGCTCGAGATCTCCCCAAGGCAATCTTCGGATACATTTACGACCCTGAAATTGCCTTTCTTGCTCACAAGGTGGGTGTTGGGGGAGAAGTTTCTGGTTTGCTCGGCGCTAAGACCGACGAACTTCACGGCACTCCTATTGAGCTGCACAACGCAAAAGTCTGCGCACTGTCAGATGGGAATGCCACATATGTAACTCCTATGTACGCACAAATGTCGGTGTGTTATGGGAAAACAGCTCGTTTGCGCGTCGGAAATGTAGAAATTATCGTTACGGAGAATTTATTTGATCAAACTTATGACGATCGTCCTTTCTTGATAGCAGGCGCGGATATCACCCAATATCAAATCATTTGCATCAAATCGTCCGTTCATTTTAGAGCATTTTTTGAGTCCAGAGCAAAGGCTATTGTGACTACTGATGCCCCAGGCCTCTCTACAGGCAATATGGCTTTCTACAACTGGCGTAGAGCCCGCCGACCTATATATCCCATTGATCTCGGCACCCCATTTGACCTGCACTCTGATTATTTCGTTAAAAGTTAGCTCTGACCATGGTTTGGTTCTTTTTGGATCGGCTTACGAACTCATTAGGTGCTAACTAATCAGTCAAGGCTCATATGGGGGCGATGGTTGTTATAGTCGCTTCTCCAGTCTTCGATGATCTGCCTTGCGTGGCGGTAGCTGGGTGAGCGCCATAAACAAGGCAGCGATCAACGCAGACACGGTCTTTGGGGAACGACTAAACCATTGGATTACCTGGCTTGCCGCTCATATTTAGCCTCGGCTTGCGCTGCCGATCGGTAATTCATTCTGAGCGGTCCATTCAACGCTCGCATTGCACATGCGTTTATCGATCGTACCTTGGTCACAGAAAGGGGTTATATGGGCACGCTTGAATTTGATGGAGTGCGCTATCTCGACGGCCACGCGTCTGATCCCGGCGTTCTCGGCTGGATGCAGGGTGCGCCGCCACGCGCCGATAAGCAAATTACATTCGAAAGCGACTCCTTCCGCAACTTCCCGCAAATCCGGTGGTCGCTGTCACATATGCGCGAGCTCACCGCTACAGTGAATGTGTGGCGCGGGGCTGGCGCGCCTTCGATTCTGGAGCACTTTGACAGAACGAGCGAGATCGACGCGTTAGCGTTTACGGACGCAAACGGCCATTCTCGCGGCTTCGAAGAGGCGCTGTTCGAGACATACACCGATGGCATCCTGGTACTGCATCGTGGCTGCATCGTTTACGAGCGCTACCTGGGTGCGCTTGAGCGGCATCGGCCGCACGCCTGTCACTCAGTGACGAAGTCTTATGCGGGCACCCTCACAGCGGCTTTCGTGCATGAAGGTGTTCTCGATGATAGCAAGCTGATCCCGTACTACCTGCCGGAGCTGCATGGGTCGGGTTGGGGAGACGCGACGCTGCGTCAGGTCATGGACATGCAGACCGGTCTGGCCCACACTGAAGTGTACGCCGACGAGAACTCAGACCTGTGGGAATATGCGCGGGCCTGTGGCTTTCGCCCCCAGTCAGCCGGTTACATGGGGCCGCGGACGGTCTGCGACTACCTGCCAACCGTTCACAAGAACGGTCCTCATGGTGGACCCTTTGATTACCTAACATTAACACGGAAGTGTTGGCGTGGGTTATGGCGCGGGTGACAGGCCACTCGTTTGCGAAGCTGTTACAGGAGCGCCTCTGGCAACCTCTTGGCTGCGAAGACGACGCCTATGTTATCGTCGATCGCGCCGGCATGCCAATGGCGGGTGGCGGATTGAGCACGACCCTGCGTGGCCTCGCGCGCTTCGGGGAGCTGATGCGGTGCGAGGGTGCGTGGAGTGGTGACCAGATCATTCCAGCGTCGGTAGTTGACGACGTTCAGAACGGCCACCATTCGGCCATGCTTGCTGATGGCTATTCTTACAGGAGCCAGTGGTGGGTAACGCACAACGAGCTGGGTGCCGTCGATGCCCGGGGCATCCACGGGCAGCGGCTTTATATCGCGCCGGAGGCGGAAATGGTAATTGCGCGCTTTGCGTCGCATCCACACGCGTTGTCCGATGCCGGCGACGTAATCACCAAGCACAAATGTTAGCTCTAGGGCGCATGCTGCGCGGGTAGCCTGCGCGTGCAGAAGCCTGGGGAACGGCGCAGCCGTCCTGTTTCTCTGTTTTAGCTGAGCGTACGGACGATTTTCTGGCGCCAGGTCTGACCCGATGTCTCGACGATATCGCGCGTACGGAAATGTAACGCGTCACCCCCTTTTCCAAGCTGATTTGCTGAATGGGCCAAACTATCTCTACATGGCTATCAGATACACCCTTGGGAATCGGAGGCAGAACTCTAATAGCTACCCGACATAGTCGACATAGTCGGGCGGGGTAGATAGTTCCGCCTATGTCGACCAAGACGACCAACACATAGGCGGCCACACTGCGACCGACGCGGTCTAGATGGCGTGACGCGTCAGCGGTGGTCATGACAGTGGAAATAGGCGCAGACCTAGAGCGTTTCAGATTTTGACAGAAGCGTATCCAGCGTTTGCGGAGTAGTTTCTGCATTCATTGGGTTCGA
The DNA here is from genome assembly GCF_040321855.1 of Mesorhizobium sp. M0227. NCBI lineage: Bacteria > Pseudomonadati > Pseudomonadota > Alphaproteobacteria > Hyphomicrobiales > Phyllobacteriaceae > Mesorhizobium > Mesorhizobium sp. M0227. Next base: position 53,504 of record NZ_JAMYSJ010000026.1, read on the forward strand.
TGGTTGATACGAGGTCGCCGATGTGTCGCCAGGTGTCGTCGATGGTTCGCTTCTGGGCGGCTCGCATCCAGTGTTTGATCTTGGCGAAGGCTTGCTCGATTGGGTTGAGGTCGGGCGAGTATGGCGGCAGATACCAAAGCCTGGCGCCTGCGGCGCGGATCATCTGCCGGATGGCGGCCGACTTGTGGGAGCCAAGATTATCCATGACGACGATGTCGCCGGGCTGGAGCACTGGCACGAGCTGCTGCTCGACATAGGCCCGGAAGCTCTCGCCGTTGATCGGTCCATCGAAGACGCAAGGGGCAGCAAGACGGTCGAGCCGCAGGGCGCCGAGGAAGGTCAGCGTGCGCCAGTGGCCGTGCGGAGCAAAGCCGCGCAGGCGTTTGCCGCATGGTCCCCAGCCGCGCAGCGGTGCCATGTGGGACTGTCAGGAATTTTGTGCATGAGGCCATGAGGATGGAAAGGAGAATCATCGCATGGCTATTGAGAAGGAACTTTTGGACCGTTTGCTTGCCGGGCGCGATCCGCAGGAGCTGTTTTCCAAGACGGCTTGCTTGATGATCTGAAGAAGGCGCTTTCGGAGCGGATACTGAACGCCGAGTTGGACGATCATCTTGAAGAGGAGCAGGGCGAAGGCTCGGCGAACCGGCGCAATGGGCATTCGAAGAAGACGGTTCTGACGGGCACATCAAAGCTCGAACTTTCGATCCCGCGTGACCGGGCCGGCTCCTTCGACCCGAAGCTGATTGCAAAGTATCAGCGTCGCTTTCCCGATTTCGACGCCAAGATCGTGTCGATGTATGCGCGCGGCATGAGCGTGCGCGAGATCCGCGGCCACCTGGAGGAACTGTACGGCATCGACGTTTCGCCGGACCTGATCTCGGCGGTCACCGATGCCGTGCTGGAGGAGGTCGCGGAATGGCAGAACAGACCGTTGGATGCCTGCTTTCCCCTGGTCTTCTTCGACGCTATCCGGGTCAAGATCCGCGACGAAGGGTTCGTCCGCAACAAGGCGATCTACATCGCGCTCGGCATCCTGCCCGACGGCGGCAAGGAGATATTGGGTATCTGGATCGAGCAGACGGAGGGCGCTAAATTCTGGCTGCGCGTCATGAACGAACTGAAGAACCGAGGTATCGCCGATATCCTTATCGCCGTCGTCGATGGCTTGAAGGGTTTTCCAGAAGCGATCAACGCCGTTTTCCCGCAGACGGTCGTGCAGACCTGCATCGTGCATCTGATCCGCCACTCGCTGGAGTTCGTGTCATGGAAGGACCGCAAGCTTGTGGTGCCGGCGCTGCGGGCGATCTATCGGGCCAAGGACGCAGAGGCCGGCCTGGCAGCGCTCGATGCCTTCGACGCCGGCTACTGGGGCCAACGTTATCCGGCAATCGCCCAGAGCTGGCGGCGCAACTGGCAGCACGTCGTGCCATTCTTCGCATTCCCCGAAAGCGTGCGGCGCATCGTCTACACCACCAATGCCATCGAGGCGCTGAACTCAAAGCTGCGGCGCGCCGTGCGAACGCGTGGCCACTTTCCCGATGACGATGCCGCAATGAAGCTGTTATATCTGGTGCTGAACCACGCCGCCGAGGAATGGAAACGCGCCCCGCGCGAGTGGTTCGAGGCAAGGACACAGTTCGCCGTCGTCTTCGGCGAAAGGTTCGTCAGCCAATGATGAGAACCGGCCTCATGCACAAAATTCCTGACAGTCCCGTGCCATGTTGGTCTTGATCCAGGTTTCGTCGATGAACACCAGCCGTTCCGGATCGAGACCCGCCTGCCAGGAACGCCAGCGTTGTCGTCGGCGGGCAACATCGGCGCGAGCTTGCTCAAGGGCGAATAGCGTTTTTTTTGAACCGCAATCCTTCGCGCCGCAGGAAATGCCATACCGTGTCGTGCGAGACCTTCACACCGCGCGCCGCAAGTTCGTCCTTCAGCCCATGCAGCGACAGATGCGACGTCTGGTTGATCCGTTCCACGATGAACGCCCGGTGCGGCTCCAGAACACGCTTGCGGTGGCCGCCCATCTTACCCGATGCCACAGACCCATTCGCCCGATAGCGCTGCGACCACTTCACCGCCGACGAAACCGCCACGCCAAAACGAGCCGCCACCGAGCGGCAGCTCTCGCCAGCCTCGATCGCGCCAACAACACGCTCACGTAGATCGTTCGAAAGGGGAGCCGTCATCTGATGCTGGCCTCCGATCCAGCCAGCATCTTGAATCACAAAACCACTCTCACGGGAATCCCGCAGATTCAGTCAAAATCTGAACTGCTCTAGTGGTCGGGGTTCCCGGCGATGTGCCGGTTGATTGAGTTGCGGCCTTGGTGCGCGCGATGCGCAGGATGACATGTTCGTCGCGGGCCAGCGATTACCGATCCTGATCGCCAATGAGTTTCGGCACGGACTCTAAGAACAGCAGTCGCTTTGGGAGCGGGGGGTGCTTACAAACGCGCCAAGGACAGATGCGCGATCTGGGCGCCTATTTCATACCAGGCTTCCCGGGCGCGGATAAAGGGAATTTCGACCAGGTCCGATGACGGCAACGGCAGCTGCGCCTCACTTTGTTCTCCAAGGATCAGCAGGGCGAGCTCACGGCCGAACACCGTGCCTGGCGAGATGCCGCGACCATTGTAGCCGCAGAAGCCGACAACGTTCCTGCCAAATTTATGGAAGCGCGGCAGCGCATCCGTCGTCATGCCGATCTGTCCGTACCACTCGTGGTCGAAGGCAATGTCGCGAAGCCGCGGGTAGAGCCTCGCCAGTGCCCGCCGGGCCCAGGCCTTGTGGATGGCCGTCCCGGTGTTGCGCAACGCACCAACACTGCCGAAGACGAGCCGTCCCGACCTGTCCAGTCTGAAGGAGGACAGGACAGTCCTGGTGTCCCAAGCCCCCTCATGCCCGGGCAAGATGGTTCGCAACAAATCGGCGCCGAGCGGCTGCGTTGCCAGATTGAAGTATGGCAGATGCACCTGCTCTGCACGCGTGCTTCGCCACGGCCCCGTGCCATACGCGTCCGTGGCGACCACGACCCACTCGGCATCTACTGCGCCGCCGGCGGTGCGGACAGTCCAGCCATCAGCTTTCCGGTCGGCGGCGACGACGGGACTGGACGTGTGTATCGTCACGCCGGCTCGGAGACAGGCCAGGGCAAGGCCGCGCGCATAGGCGAGCGGCTGCAGCGTGCCGGCGCGCTCGTCGAGCAAGGCGCCAGAATAGGCCGGCGTGCCCAGCCTTGCTTTCGTTTGCTCGGCATCGAGGACACGCACCGGCGCGCCGCGCCTTTGCCACTGCGCCTCGCGCTCCTTGATCTCCTTCAGCCCTGCTGGGCCGACGGCGCAGTGAAGCGTACCGTTTCTTTCCAGTTCGCAGTCGATGCGATGCCTGTCGATGATATCCATGACCAGTGCCGGGCCGTCGCCGAGCAACCGCAGCAAGCGTTCGCCATGGACAGGGCCGAGCGTGGCGATCATGTCGTCAGGCATCAGCCACAAGCCGGCATTGATCAGCCCGACATTGCGGCCCGCGCCGCCAAAGCCGATCTCGCGGCTCTCCAGCAAGACCACCCGGCGGCCTGCCTCGGCGAGATGAAGGGCGCAAGACATGCCCGTGTAACCGCCGCCGACGACAACCACATCGGCGAATACTTCTCCGTCCAATGAGGCTGTTGCCGGCGGCTGGGGCGCGGTCGCTTGCCATAGACCATGAGAGCGGGGATCATTCAGCATCGGTCGCTGTCGCTCCCGAGCCGCGCACAGGACGCGGCGATGCGCAGGATCGCTTCCTTCAACTCTCTTTCAAATGTCGCATAGGAAATACGAAAGCAATAGGCAGCACCGGACGGGTTTGAGGGGGAGTTGAGGATCAGCCATACCGTCCTCGGCGTGATCGCTGCCTCGAGCTGGTTCGCCGTCAGCTTGAAACCGGCTTGCGCGCTGCACGGGACACAGACAGGCTTGCCTTCGGCGATAGTGACGATATCCGAATAGGACGTCCATGCCGGCGTCGGAATGATAACCTCGTCGCCGGCATTCAAGGTCGCCATCATGGCGTTGCACAGAACCTGCTTGGCCCCGGTCGCGACGGTGATCTCGTCGGCGGCATAGTCGAGGCCGTTCTCCAGCCTGAACTTTTCGCGGATCGCCTCAGTTCCGGCGTGCCGTCCAGCGCGGGGTATTCGGTGTCGCCGCGTCGGATGGCTTTCCAGGCTGCCTGTTTCTCGGTGTCGGGCGTGTCGAAATCCGGCTCGCCCGCCCCCAGCATGATCACCGGCGCTCCGTCGCGCTTCATCGCTTGCGCGCGGACGCCAATCTTCAGAATCTGCGAAACCCCGATCGCCAATATGCGCGACGCCGGCACGAGCCGGCCTCTTCGATACTTGTGCTGACGGTCATGGCCCGATCCTCAGTCGATGTCGAAGGACACGCCCTGGGCGAGCGGCAGCGCCTTGGAATAGTTCACCGTGTTGGTGGCCCGCCTCATATAGGCCTTCCAGGCGTCGGAGCCGCTCTCGCGGCCGCCGCCGGTTTCCTTTTCGCCGCCGAAGGCACCGCCGATTTCGGCGCCCGACGTGCCGATGTTGACGTTGGCAATGCCGCAGTCCGAACCGTCGACACCGAGGAAGCGCTCGGATTCCTGCAGGTCGCGGGTGAAGATCGATGAGGACAGACCGGCGCCCACCCCATTGTGCTCATCGAGCACCGCGTCGAAATCCGAATATTTCATCACATAGAGGATCGGCGCGAAGGTCTCTTCCGTCACCGGCGAAACTTGGCTTTGCATCTCGACCAGGGCCGGATGCACATAATAGGCATCCGGGTGGCCGTTCTCGACGCGCGTACCGCCGGTCACCTTGCCGCCATGGGCAGCGGCTTCCTTCAACGCCTTCTGCATGGCGTCGAAGGCTGCCTTGTCGATCAGCGGCCCGACCAGTGACGACGTCTCCAGCGGATTGCCGACCGAGACGCTCTGATAGGCCTTCTTGAGGCGCGGCACCAAGGCATCATAGACGCTGTTGTGGACGAACAGACGCCGCAGCGTCGTGCAACGCTGGCCGGCCGTGCCCATGGCGCCGAAAGCGATGGCGCGCAAAGCCATATCGAGATCGGCTGTCGGGCAGACGATGCCGGCATTATTGCCACCGAGTTCCAGCACCGCGCGCGCGAAGCGCTTCGCCAGCCGCGGGCCGACGTCGCGGCCCATGCGGGTCGAGCCGGTAGCCGAAACCAGCGGCACTTTGGGATGATCGACAAGAATCTCGCCAACGGCGCGGTCGCCGATCAGCACCGGCGCCAATCCCTCCGGTGCGTCGCCGAAACGTCCTGCCGCACGCTTGAAGATCGCTTCGCAGGCGAGTGCCGTCAGCGGCGTCTTTTCCGACGGCTTCCACACCACGGCGTCGCCGCAGACCAGCGCCAGTGCGGCGTTCCACGACCACACCGCAACCGGGAAGTTGAAGGCCGAAATGACGCCGACGACGCCGAGCGGATGCCAGGTCTCCATCATGCGATGGCCGGGGCGCTCGGTGGCGATGGTCAGGCCGTAGAGCTGGCGGGAGAGGCCGACGGCGAAATCGCAGATATCGATCATCTCCTGCACTTCGCCGAGCCCTTCGGACGGGATCTTGCCGACCTCGATCGACACCAGCCGGCCAAGCTCGGCCTTGTGGGTACGCAATTCCTCGCCAAGCAGCCGCACCAGTTCGCCGCGCTTCGGTGCCGGCACCAGCCGCCATGTCTGGAAGGCTTTATGCGCCCTGTCGATGGTCTCTGCCGCATCGGCTGGGGAGATCGTCTTCAGCGCTGCGATCTGCTCGCCCGTCACCGAACTGCGCACGATGAGATCGCCGCCGACAAGCGCGCCCTTGGCGACACCCAGTTTCGTCAGAAGTTCGGTCGTTTCCTTGGCTACATCGATGGATTTGACTGCAATGTTCATCCGGAAAACTCCTGTTTTCATTTATCCGAAACACACCGAACCAAGGCGCCCTGGCGACGTCAGTCGCTTCAGGCCAGCGGCAAGGTCCTTGTGCTTTTTCTGCGTATAGAGATCGTAGTAGGCTTGGTTCTTGCGGCCGACGCCGTGCTCGGCGCTGAAGCTGCCGCCGAAACGATCGACGGCGATCGAATAGACCCAATCGCGCAATCGCCGTTCGAAGGCGATATCGACTGGACCAGCCCGCGCCTCGTCGACGACCAGATTGAAATGCACGCCGCCGTCGCCGATATGGCCGAAGTCGAAGATTGCGACATCGGCAAAATGGCTGGGCAGTTCGAGCTTCATCCAGTCGCAGAACACCAGAACGTCGGCCCTGCGGAACGACAGATCGAAAGCGACCAGCCGGCCAGCATGTTTGACGCCTTCCGACAGGGCGTGACGCAGCGCCCACATCTCATGGGCTGGACCGACAAAGGCGTTGGCGAGGGGCGCGTCCTCCGCTTCCCAGACCTCGGCCAGCACCGTTTCCAGGACGGCATCGAGCGGCTGCTCGTCATCACGCGCAAGCCAACTGCGGGAAACCTCGGCCAGAATGACATAGTTGGGAATGTCACCATTCTGGAATGGATTGCGCAGCGACGGAACATAGGCAAGCGCTGCAGCGATCGCATTCCCCGACATGCCTTCGAAAGCCGACAGGTACGATCCGAGACGCTCTTCCATCGCCCGCAGCAGGCGCATGACGGCAGTGCCGGTTCGCGGCACCAGATAGGCTGTCGAAACCTGCCTCGGCAGACGCTCCAGGTTGAGCACGCATTCGGTGATAATGCCGAACGCGCCGGATGTTCCGACGAAAAGCTGCTTCCAGTCGACGCCCGTATTGTTCTTGCGCAGCCCCGACAGCAGATCGACCACGGTGCCAGCCTCGTCTGCCAGGACGACCTTCACACCCAGCGTATTGCGGCGCACGTCGCCATATTTCAGAAACCGCGAGCCGCCGGCGTTGGTTGCCAGCATGCCGCCCACCCGCGGATCGGCGCTGAGGTCGATCGGGAAGAAGAGGCCGCCGGGCACGAGCCGTCCGTTGATGTCCGACAGTCTGGTTCCAGCGTCGACGTGGATCGAGCGGTTGTCGATATCGAGATCGAAAATCGGTGTTATCCGGTCAAGGCTGAGCACGACCTGCGCTCCACTGGTATCCGGCGTCGAGCCGGAGACCAGGCCGGTGTTGCCGGACTGCGGGATGAGCGCGATATGCTCGCGAACGCAGTAGGCGACGCAAGCGGATACCTCCGCCGTGCCGCGAGGGCGCAGCACCAATGCGGCGCTACCCCGGTCATAGCGCGCGCCATTCTCATAGGCGGCCAGGCTGGCGGAATCCTGGACGACCCCGTCCGTGCCGAGGATTTCGACCAAAGCTGTCTTGTGCCGCTTGCCGATCATGCCGACTGTCTATTCCGCTGCCTGAACGCCGTGCAGAGCGCGTCGGCAGTCATCGATCGACGCCTGCTCGATCGTCGCATAGTGCTCGAATTCATCGAGGACGCTGGCGCCGAGGGCGGCCTCGAAGCGCTTCTGGTTGGGACTGGCGACGAAATCCTGGCCCGCCTCGTCGCCCAGATTGGACTGGAAAATGCCGGCAGCGCTGACGGGCAAGAAATCTTCGTAGACGATCGGGTCGAAACGGACGAAGCCATCCGCCACCAGCCGATCGACACCTTCCGCATGGACGCTGCCGACCTGACGCCCTCGCTCGGTCAGCGAATAGGTGAAATAGCCAAGGCCCGCAGTGCGGATACCGTCCCATGTGTCGGGAAACGACTGGAATGTCCGTGACAACGCCTCGACGTAATCAGCGGCATTTGACCCGTCGGCCGCCGGCCTGATGATTTTGCGCGTGGCGTCCAGCAGGCTGTCGTAGAGCGCCCTGCCCTTGGGAGTCAGCGCCACGCCGCGCTGCTCCATCTCGCCGAAACGCGCCGTGTGCGAGCCAGCCGTCCAGCCGCCGCTGCCTGACTTGAACGAGACCGGTTCGTCCAGTGCCTTGAACGATGTCTGCCTGAGCAGGATCGGGCACTGGCGAGTGGGTGGACCCTCGATGATCGCCTTGGGCTCGATGCCGCGCGACGGCATGCCCGTCTGCACCGCGTCGATGTCGAGCGTGCGCGGCGTCAGGTGGTTGATGTGCGGACCCTTGAAGGAGACCACGTCCGCGACCAGCCGATGCTGCTGGTGCAGCCTGTGGTACATCTCCATGCTGACGCAGGCCTGATCGTGCCAGCGGAAGGTCTCGAGGATTTCGGCGACAAACCGATCCGCATCGGCTTGATCTAGCCCGCCCTGGCTCTCGGCCCTTTCGGTGAGTTGGACGGCGCTGTCTGTGAAAATCCGACGAGCGGCAAGAATGGCCTCCGCCTCCATCCGCAGAGCCTCGTCGCCGATCAGGTCGATTCTGAGCAACGAGGTGAAGACGCGAAAAGGATTGCGGCTGAGCGCTTCGGCACCAACCGGACGAAACGCCGTCGCATGGACAGGCACGCCGGCCGTGCTGAGGTCATAGTAACCGACCGGATGCATACCCATCACCGCGAACACGCGCCGCATCATCGAGAGTTCGGCCGGCGTTCCAAGGCGGATCGCGCCGTGCCGCTCTTCCGAGATGCGGTCGAGCGAATCTGTCGCCTCGAGCCGCTGGCGCAGCACTGGCGTGGCATCCAGCACTTCGGCATTCACCTCGGCGACCAGTTCCATCAGCGTGCCGTAGGCGGGAACCTCGGTCCGGTACATGGCTGACATCGCCGCCGAAAAGGCAGAACGAATGTCATCGGATGCAACGAAAGCAGCATTTTGCACGGTGCGGTCTCGCTTTTGAGAAAACATGAGATCATTCCGGAAAAGAATGATATCGGATTTCCGACGGCATGGATCGCGATGATTTCCACTAGGTTGATGCGAGATAAGGATGATATTGAGCAGAAAGTTGATGCCGAACCTGGTTCCAATCCAGGCATTCGAATGCGCGGCAAGACACGCGAGCTTCACGCGCGCCGGCAGGGAGCTCAACCTGACCCAGAGCGCCGTCAGCCGTCAGGTCAAGGATCTGGAAGGTTATCTCGGCGCGCTGCTGTTCGAACGCATCCGGCAGCGCGTGGTGCTTTCCGAGGATGGGCGGCGCTTCCTGCCGGAGGCGCGAAAGTTGCTGCAGCAAGCCGAGGAAACGATGCTGCGCGCAATGTCGTCCGCCGACGCCAAATCGAGCCTGAGCATCGCCACCTTGCCGACATTCGGCAGCCGCTGGCTCAGTCCGCGATTGCCTGATTTCCTGCGCCAGCACCCGGGCGTGATCCTCAATGTCGGCTCGCGCTCGGCGCCGTTCGACTTCGAGGAAGAGAATTTCGAACTCGCCATCCACTACGGACAGCCGGTGTGGGCGCACGCCACGTGCACCTATCTCTGCAGTGAGTCGATCCTGCCGGTGGCCGGCGGTGCGCTGCTGGCGTCGGGACCCAAACCGGCGCCGGCCGATCTTCTCAACGAGCCCTTATTGCATCTGGCAACACGTCCGAGGCTCTGGGCGCAATGGCTGGAGTGGGCCGGGCTGCCCGGCGAGACAGCCTACAGGGGGCACCGCTTCGATCAATTCTCAATGATCATCGAAGCGGCGGTTGCCGGCATCGGTTATGCGCTGCTTCCACGTTACCTGATCGAGCAGGAATTGAAGTCCAGCGAACTTCAGGTCGTTCTGGACCTGCCGATGGAAACGGAAAATTGCTATTATGCCGTGCTGCCGGAGGTGAGTGCGCCTTCCGCCACAAGCCAGCGGTTCGTCTCTTGGCTTATAAGTCAGGTTGGAGGCCAGGCTTGAGGTTGCTGGAACCCTACCGTTCATCTTCCCGGTAGCAAGTTCGCTGCCATCGAATGAGCTCAGCTCTAATCGAGGCTAGCAGGCCAACCAGCTGAAGCGATAGTCAAGAGCACTCGAGTACCCCTCCGATGAGGCCAGGACTGCCCGCAAAACTAGCAGGTCGAACGACCGCTTATGGCGACCGCGACCTCCGCTCATGGTCACCCGCGATGTCCGCTTCCGGGCACGGCAAGGTTTGCGCTCTATGACCGACATGCTGAAGGGTTAAGGATGCCGTGGGGTGCACGAAGCCTCTCATGGCAGGAACCCGCGGGCCACAGTGGATGGCTTGGGATTTCGAGTTGCGGCTGAAGTCGGCGATGGCGTGACAGCCGGCCGTTGCGTATTCGCCCACTGTGTTCTCAGGCGCGACCGGCTTGCCATTGCGTCATTGCGTCTCTCGGAACGGCAATTTTGGCGCCGCGAATTCGAATGAAAAGGCCGCCTCGAAGGCCGGGCAAGCTTGCGCGGGTGGAGGGAGGCACCGGCGCAGGGGAACCTCATTGAACTGTACCGCGAAGACCCACATCGCTAATTCCCCGCACTCGCCATCTTCCGCCCGGCGGTCGCCTTCTCCAGCCATCCGAGCTCCATCTCCGGCACGGACGACAGCAGGAGATCGGTATAGTCGTCGAACGGCGGCGTCAGCACCTGGCTCTTCGCCCCATAGCGCACGACCTCGCCGCGATACATGACGGCGATGGAATCGGCGATCGACCTCACAGTCGCGAGATCGTGGGTGATGAAGAGGTAAGCCACCTGCTCGATCTGCTGGAGATTGAGCAACAGCTTCAGGATGCCGTTCGCCACCAACGGGTCGAGGGCCGAAGTTACCTCATCGCAGATGATGAGCTTGGGCTTGGCCGCCAGCGCACGGGCGATGCAGACGCGCTGCTTCTGGCCTCCCGACAGTTCGGCCGGATAGCGGTCGATGAAGCCCTTGCCCATCTCGATTTCCTCGAGCAGCTCCTTGACCCGTCGGTCGCGCTCGGCGCCCTTGAGGCCGAAATAGAAGGTCAGCGGCCGGCCGATGATCTTGCCGACGGTATGGCGCGGGTTCATCGCCACATCGGCCATCTGGTAGATCATCTGAAGCTGGCGGAGGTCTTCCTTGGTACGGCCGCCGAGTCGGTTGGAAAGCTTGCGGCCCTCGAAGGTGATCTCACCCTGCTGCGGCGGCAACAAGCCGGTGATCGCCCGCGCCAGCGTCGATTTTCCGGAGCCGGATTCACCGACCACAGCCAGCGTTTGGCCGGGATGGATATCGACCGAGACGTTCTTCAGCACCTTGATTACGCCCCGGCCATAGGCGGCCGTGACGTTCTTCACCGATAGGATCGGTTTCGGCGTCGGCTGCTTCTCTTCGTGCTCGATATGGTGGACGGAGACCAACGCCTGGGTATAGACTTGCTTCGGCTCCTTGATGATCCGATGGGCGGTGCCCGTCTCGACCATCTTGCCATGGCGCAGCACCATGATCTCGTCGGCCACCTGCGCTACGACCGCAAGGTCATGAGTGATGTAGAGCGCCGCGACGCCGGTAGCGTGGATTGCTTGCTTGATCGCGGCAAGCACGTCGATCTGCGTCGTCACGTCGAGCGCCGTGGTCGGTTCGTCGAAGATGATCAGATCCGGCTCGGGGCAGAGCGCCATGGCCGTCATCACGCGTTGCAATTGTCCGCCGGAGACTTGATGCGGATAGCGCTTGCCGATATTTTCCGGGTCGGGAAGGCTGAGCTTGCGGAACAGCGCCACCGCCCGGCGTTCGGCCTCGGCGCGGTTGGCTAAACCGTGCTTGAGCGAGCTTTCCACCACCTGGTCCATCAGCCGCTGGGCGGGATTGAAGGCCGCCGCCGCGGATTGCGCGACATAGCATACTTCATGGCCGCGCAGTTTGCGGATGCCGTTCTTACCCTGCTTGAGGATATCGCGGCCGTTGAGGATAACCTCGCCGCCGGTGATGCGCACGCCGCCGCGGCCATACCCCATCGGCGAGAGGCCGACGGTGGATTTGCCCGCGCCGGATTCGCCGATCAGGCCCAGCACCTTGCCTTTTTCCAGCGTCAGCGACACGCCATCGACGATGGTGATCGTCATCGGCTTTTCGCCGGGCGGATAGGTGGTCGCCTCAATGCGAAGATTGCGGATGTCGAGCAGCACATCAGCCATTGCCGCGCCCTCCCTTGAGATCGGTGGTGCGATTCAGGATCCAGTCGGCGACCAGATTGACGGAGATGGCGAGCGCGGCAATCGCCGCAGCCGGGATCAGCGCCGCGGGGATGCCGAAGATAATACCATCCTTGTTCTCCTTGACCATGCCGCCCCAGTCCGCTGCCGGCGGCTGCACGCCGAGGCCGAGGAAGGAGAGAGCGGAGAGGAATAGAATCGCATAGATGAAACGCAGCCCGAGTTCCGAGACCAGCGGCGACAGCGCATTGGGCAAGATCTCGGCGAAGATCACCCACCACTTGCCTTCGCCGCGCAGTTTGGCGGCCTCGACGAAATCCATGACGTTTAAGTCCGATGCGATCGCGCGTGACAGTCGGAAGACGCGGGTGGAGTCGAGCACACCCATGACGAGGATCAGCGTGACAATCGTCGAAGGCAGGACCGTGAGCACCACGAGACCGAAGATCAGCGTCGGGATCGCCATCAGCAGGTCGACGAAACGGGACATCAACATATCGAACCAGCCGCCGACCACCGCAGCAGTGAAGCCGAGGATTGCGCCCATCGAGAAGGAAAGCAGTGTCGCCAGAACCGCGATCAGGATCGTCGTCTGGGCGCCATAGATCATGCGCGAGAGCAGGTCGCGGCCAAGATTGTCGGTGCCGAAGAGAAATTTCGCCGATATCGGCTCCCAGAGTCCACCAGCGATGTCGCCGAGGCTGTAGGGGGCGATCCACTGTGCAAAGATCGCCGCGAGGAAGAAAAGGGCGGTGATAACAAGGCCGATCAGGGCGCCGATGGGAATACGTCTTAACATGGCGCTCCTTACCTCGGATGCCTGAGGCGCGGATTAGGGAGAATGGACGCCACGTCGGCCACGACATTGAGGAAGATATAGACGGCGGCGAAGATCAGGCCGACGGCCTGGACGACGGGCACGTCGCGTTTGGCGACGTGATCGACCAGATATTGGCCCATGCCGGGATAGACGAAGATCACCTCGACGACGACGACGCCGACCACGAGATAGGCGAGGTTGAGGATCACGACATTGATGATCGGGGCAATGGCATTGGGGAAAGCATGATTGCGGATGATCTCGAACGCCGTCAGGCCCTTCAGTTCCGCAGTCTCGATATAAGCCGACTGCATTACGTTGAGGATCGCCGCCCGCGTCATCCGCATCATATGTGCGAGGATGCCCAGGGTCAGCGCGGTGCAGGGCAACGCTATCGCCTTCATCCTGTCGAGGAAGGGCATGCCGTCATAGATCATCGAAATGCCTGGGAATATCTGGAACTTGACGGCAAAGAAATAGACGAGGAGATAGCCGATGAAAAATTCCGGTAGCGACGTCAAGGCGAGGGCAACGCCCGAAATAGCCTTGTCGATTGGACCATTGTGATAGCGGACGCCGAGCAGGCCAAGGACGACTGCCAAGGGAACTGCCACGATCGCCGCCCAGAAGGCCAGAAATAAGGTGTTCCAAAGCCGCTCCTTGATTGAGGTGGCGATAGCGAGCTTGGTCGTCAGCGCCGTGCCCAGGTCACCCTGCAGAATTCCGAAGAGCCAGTGGAAATACCTGACGTAGGCAGGGTCGTAGAGGCCCATTTCTTTTCTGAGATTATCGAGCGCCAGCGGCGTTGCCGCTTGGCCGAGAATGGACTGCGCGACGTCGCCCGGCAGGAGATTGGTACCGACGAAGATCAGCACCGAAACGGCCAGCAATAGCAGTATGCCTAGCGCAACGCGCTGGGCGATAAGTTTGGGAATCATGCTCGTAGGGCCTCAGGCATTGAGCCATGGACAGCGCGGAGCCGCCCATAAGTTCCTGGTTGCCATTCGCGACCCAGCCGCCAACCTGTGGCGTCGATGAAGTCGTTGAACAATCGGTATGATCACCCCGCCTAAAGCTTCTTGCGCTCTGTCGGCATCGAGTTCGCCGCGTGCCTGGACCGGCATCTGGTCGAACTTCTCGTTGAGGAGTGAGACTCGTTCCATGCCGCTTAAGACTTGTACTCGAGGGAAGGTCATGTTTTGGGTCAGACAGCTGCCAAAAAAATAGCCGCGAAGGGCCATTTGTCGTCGTGTGAATAGTAACCGTCGCCAAGCACCGCGGCCCGACCTAAAAACTCGCATCGGGACGGCTTACCTTTCACGACGCGCTGACTGAGAAAACCCATTTCTATCGTTCCTATGAAACGTCTAACGCTGCCGCGTGACGACCTCCTACAGCATCACTGCCCGAGCGTCTCTTGCTCGAGTAGGCGGCCCCACCCTTGGCTCGGCACCACTTTTTCTAATCTGCTATAAGTCTGAATGGTATAACCGTGCAGGTAAACCGTAATTATTCTGATGTCTGCATAAGCTCAGGTTATGTTGATGCGCCGGTTTGGTTCAGGGTTGGAATCTAATTGTAAGCCAGGCGCTCGGTTCTCAAATTAACTACATTGGGGAAGAAGCTCTCACACACGATCTCGGGCTATTGGGTCTCGGTGGCGTTAGTGGATCTCTCGCTGTTTCACCCATCTTGTGACCGCGCAGCATTCGGAGCCTCTCCGGTCAGCCACGCAGAAGATGGCACAGCAGGGCTGGCCGTGATTGTTGAGGAAGCGCAGCACTATGTCCGAAGATCAGATTGGGAGACCATCCACGGTTTTGTTCAGGCTGCGCGCCCCTGCCAGGAAGCCGGTTTCGATGGGTCGAAGTTTGGGCTGCCTGTCCCGGACTGGTCGATCAGTTCTGGACACCCTGGACAAACCAACGGGACGACCAATCAGGAGGCTCGCGGGAAAACCGCACGCGGATCTCCCGCGAGATCCTGACGCGTTCCGCGAAACATGCGGCCGAGATTCTATCGTTGGACTCTCGGCCGCGACGGGCCCGACCAAACAGTTGCGCTCAGCCGTCAGGACCTTGCGGAGATCATTCGGCTGCATGATGAGCAAGGGCCGATCGACTACTGGACCTGCGGCAGCCGCTACCTCAATTTCACAAGATAATGCCGTCTCTTTACCCAGAGAAGCTTGGCGCCGGATCTTCAGCGACACTCAAAATGCATGGTCAAGGCGGCCCTTGTGATGGCCCCAAAGCCATATCAGGTCGCCTGAAAACGCTGAAACCGTGCTCGGCGAGAAAGCTACAGACCTGAATCTCTATCGTCCGGGGCCAGATGGCCGACCCGCATCTGGCAGCAAGCTCGCCCGCGTTACCGAAACCGTCTCGCGCAGCCGTCTGGCCTTCGCCGCCGCCTGTCCCGAGGGCAAGTCCGTTCCGAGCGATCGCCATCACGCTGCAGCCCGCAGCGCTTTGAGCACCGGGGCATCTAATCCCCAATGAACCCGCATCAGCCGACCTACAGCGCGTTCCAAAGTCCATTTTCAACTGTGGTATAAAGACGCCCAATACCTTCATGACCGAACGATCAGCGACAAGGGAGCAAAGCTGCTCGTGAATAGGACGGCCTAGTGATGAGGTTGTGAAAAATAATCCTCCCGTGGCGAAGCGTGCAGCCTGCGGACCCAAACCTCGTCCGGCCGCACGTTCAAAAAATGAATAAGCAAATTCGGGATTAGTACTGTCGTCGTAGTCCTGTAGACCGCAGCGACCGATAAACATGGTCCAGCATTGCACTTTTCGTACACAAGCCAGACGCCAAAGCTGTTCTTCCGCCACTGGGCCGAGTATCGATCGAGGCATTCGTGCACGTGCCCAATGGTCTGGGGCACATCGTTGAAGATTGCCTTTTGCACAAGCGGATCGTTGTGCAGTTTTAACAACTCTGCCTCGCGTCCACGTTGTATTGGGGGAGGATTAAACGTTCGGTCTGATGTGTGATCATCGGTGTTCTCCCAATCGGAACGTTTTCGTGGAGCCACAAGGGCACCTGGTGACTCATTTCATCACTGGCACGCTCATGAATTCTCTCAAAGCAGAGATCCGAGGCAGCGCCCTCTCGAAAGGGGGAAGATTCCGCTCGCACGTCATAGCCGATCGCACCCAACGCTTCTCGCAGGCTAGCTCGGGCGGCGACCCCTGAGATAGCAAGGGATTAAGTCGCCGGAATCGAGCGCTGCCTGACGGCTCTCGGTGCTGGCGAGACGGCTGTCGGCGATTTCTGTGCCGAGGATCGCCACAAGCTTCTGACGTACCGGACCCTTGAGTAGCGACACCTCCTCGCGGGTGGCCTTCTGCAGTTCATGGCGGAGATCAGTGACAGTCGGTTCAGCAAATCCGGCATCGATGAGCGCCTGGAGGGCAGCCGCGGGCGGCGTGAAGGCGAAATTCGATTGCGATTCGCAGAGCCATGCCTTAACGATTCTACTCTCGGCCGCCCCTTCGGACCAGAACCAATCCGCTGCAATGAACCACCCACCGGGCTTCAGCACGCGTAGGACCTCCGAGTAGAGCGCCAGTTTGTTTCCAATGTGCAGCATCGCGTCCTTGGAGAAGACGAGGTCGAAGGTGGTATCCACAAACGGGAGCCTCCCCGGTGTGACCAGTTGGAAGGAGACGCGCCCGGTGAGGCCCTTCCTTGCCGCTAGGTTGCTAGCCGATTTAATCAGCTGCGGCTCGACATCGATGCCGATGACTGCTGCCGCTCCGTGCTTCATAGCCAGCAGCACGTCGATGCCGCCCAGGCCGGAACCAATGTCGAGCACGTGGCGGTCGGAAATGTCCATACCCTCCAGCATGTCTGCGACCTTCTCCGGCCCGCCTGGCGAAAGCATGCCTTCGCCCCAGATGAGTTCCAGGGCATCGGTCAACTCCTTCGGATACTGCATATGGAATCTCCAGTAACGCCTGACATTGGCGGAATTTCTGCCTCCGGCAATCGCTTAATTGCTCCTTGCGGGCCACAAGGACGACCGCAAAATTATTCATCTACAAAAGACTTCGTACATCCGTGTTACCACGCACGAGGTAACTTTTTCTGGTATAAGGCGTTGAGTTTGAAATAACCCAATGTATGAGATCTATAACCGTCATGCCGTTCCTTTCCAACATCGCTGGAAAGATGCTCTCACTCCCCATCCCCGGGATATAGTTACATTCGAGGAAAACTATCTCAGATCGAGATGTGACTATGAAATCAAATCTGGCAAAATTATAAAGGTCAATAGCGGATGCTATAATCCTGGCGGCAGACTTAATCCTGTCTGAAATTGAATTGTTATGGTCGTCCACCGCCTCGAGATCGAACATGTCCTTATGAGACTTCTCCATCGAGCCAAAGAATTCTCTGTCCGTTTTGACCTCAATAACTGGAAGCGGTATGACATTAAGTGAATCTATTATACAGCCGCAAGAATATTCGTGGCCACGAACATACTCCTGCAATAAGGCGGTACTATCTTTCTCAAGTATTTCATTGACTAGTGCGACCACCTCTCTCCCAGAGGTTGCCGGTTCATGAAACACCTCGGTAAGTAGTGATGAGCCTAGCGAGTTCGGCTTCACAACAATAGGACCTCGGAACGAACTGGCAATTTGCTCCTCACTTAGTTTATCGTTAGCTTTGATTAGTCTTGTCTTAGGAACCATTATAATATCGCTAGGCAATAGCGAAGAAACGAAAGACGACATCGCGTACTTATTCATTGTCAACGATGCGACTTGGGGATCGCCGAACGTACCTCTTAAGCCTAAAAGTGCAGCAAGCGTTTGGATTCCTCCGTCTTCTCCAAACTGTCCATGCAATAAATTGACAACGTATTCGTTGCGCGACGCAATCTCGTCAAGTGCATTTACCAAGGTACGCCCATGCGCAGTGCCAGTACCGGAAATAACGTGATGTAGATCAGAGATTGTAAAGGTCTCGCTAAATGGAAGCGTTCTAACAAGTCCGTCTTCATGTCTTACGTGATGTATATTCTTAACGTCGAACGGTCGTTCGATATTAGGAATGCCTAAGTAACTAGAGATAACGTGTTCCAACGATGATACTGAGGAGTCATATTCCGTCGATATCCCGCCAAATATGAACGAAACTTCAGGCCGCATTTTTCGTCACTCCGATCTGCTGAGGGGATGTCCATCATAGTATTTTGAAGGGTCTCAGACCCTGCCAACTCGTAGTTTTGACAGGCTGGAGCCGAAAGCCGTTCGGCTCTAACGACGGCAGTAAGCGCCCCAAGCCGGCGACTGCAACGCGAAAGATATGTGAAGCAAGCAGCTAGCGTCTTCGGCGGTAAACTGAGATGTGACGTTTGGAGCTTCCGGCGAATGCACCTCTTGCCCAATCTTCCCAACGCTCCGCCAGCTCCAGTCCTACGTATTCGGCCATGGTGTCAAGTTCCTGATGGTACACGTAGCGAATGTTATGTGGTAAACGTCGAACCGATGTTCCGGAAAACCAGAGAAGGGTCGAGACTACGTTTTGCTTTAGAGATTCGTGGACCTCCGCAATCAGGATCGTATTCTCATGATCTAAGAGAACCGTACTAGCTCTCTGGCCGTGTACGAAACCATCCAGGTCTGGCACAGCAATTTCTATTAACAGAGTTCCTTCATCATCTAATGCAGCGGCAGAAGATCGAAGGCAAGCTAATTGTGCTTCGCGTGTGAAAAGCAGTTGGAACGTGTTATAAACGCAATACACTAGATTGTATCGTTGCTCAGAGCGAAAATTCGCGATATCTGCCTTCCAAGCCTTGACAATATCACTTCGCTTGGCAAGAACTCTTAACATGCTGTCCGAATTGTCAATACCGTCGACCCTTACGCCTCGCTCGCTCAGCGGAACTGCCACTCGCCCGCCGCCAACACCAAGCTCAAGAGCGTTGCCCCCATTGCAATAACGATCAAGAAAGGCGACAGCAGCATCAACCTCGTCGATCCTTCCTCGTATGCGGGTATAATGGTCATATGTAGACGCCCAGTTTTCATCATACATTACGTCATCGCACATATTGTCTCTCTCTTCTGTCCTTGCGGTTGCCCGAGTTGGGGATCTCATACGAGTTCATCGGCGCGAACCTCGAACCGGATCGTTGCTTGAATGAATGTCACAGGGAAAAAGCAAGAAATGCGCCAACTGAGAAACAGTCGGAGTTTACTGCGTTAGCCCCCCGAGACTGTTCTTGTGTGTCGGATATGAAACAATTTTGTCGGACGGGCGACAATTATCGACCGAATTGCGAAGGGCACTTTCTCTCAGGAGGCAGCGTGCGAGGGGGCGGTTGGTTCCTTCACACATGGCGGTCTTGCGCAGTCGCGGCGAACCTTGTCCTGACATGCTTGAGGCCGAGATCGCAGCAGACCTTGACGAAGGCCTTCGATCTTTAACAGATGCCGTAGTCGGTAATTTCACCCAGCACCTTGACGCCGAAGCTGGCGTAATAAGCGATGGCAGCTTCGAGGAAGGTGACAGCGCGCTCTTTGCGCTGGTCGGGCATGACTTGGACGAAAGCGACGCGCGAGGCATCATCGATGCAGACATGGAGGAACTACCAGGCGATGCCGAGATGGCGGTTGACCGCGCCCGGATATCGCCCGGTGATGGGGTGTCCCAAATGCACGCGCTGATAGGCGGCGCACCGGTTCTGCCGGTGCCCGGTATTCAGCCGCGACAGGCCGGCGCGTGCCAGCACCGGGCTCACCGTCGCTTCCGACACGCCCGTTTTGCATGGCGATGTGCTCGCCGGTGAGGCGCCGTCGGCGCAGCGCCACGATCGCATCCGCCACCGCGGCTCGGTTCGCCTCGGGCTTGTCTTGGGCTGTGGGGAATGATCGAGCATGCTGGCGCTTCCCTCGATTCGGAAGCGGTCCACCCAAGGCGCCACCACCTTCGCCGTCACCCCGCATGTCCGCGCCGGCCTTCAACAACGTCGCGGGCCATCTCCTCTCGACGCAGCGGCGTCAGACGGAAATTCTTGTGGATGTTCATTCGGTCCTCCGAGAATCACTGAAGCTTCGACAACATCAGCTTTCTCGATCGGGGCCGGATGGACAACGTCCCGAAGGCTCACAGCTGATCGAAGGAACGAGAATATTCAACATATTTTGCCACCAGTTCCTTCGCGCGGTCTTCGCACTCGTCCAGCGCTATTGCCTCGCAATCGTAGCCGAGCAACTCACGCATAACTTCTGCCGACTCTCCCGTGAAGCGCACGGTCCCGTCGCTTTCCACGGCCTCAATCCCGTCATATTTCTGACATTCCGTGTTGATCTCCTCCGCATGGTCAAGCGACAGGCCTTCGGGCAAATCGATTGAGATACCTGTCGGAGCAATCCTAACGGGATAGCCTCCGACAAGCCCAAGTGGACCGGGCGCATGAACGACGCGCTCTATCCGGTCGGCCAACGCCCGCAGGACGTTTGTCGCCGACGATGCGGTCACCGCATGTCCCGCCAGGCCTTCCACCCCCCGAAAGTGTGTGGCAACGTTCGCGAAGAGATTATCGTGAGCCAATTCCTCAGGCCTAAGTCTCTGGCCCTCCTGATATATGGCCAAATAGTAGGGCGCTCCGTCCGTGGAACCGATCCTCTGAATACGATCACTGACAAAGTGTTGGGCAAAGAACCGCACGTCGATCGCTTTCAGTTCGCAACCCAGAAGATGCGCGGCCGCCAACCTGATGCCCGGTACGGCATTCGCGATGTTGCCGATCCCGATCGCCGGCGAGAGACCCTCGGCTACAAGGGCGGCATTCGTTACATCAGGGTAGGATGCATTCACGACCATGCTCTCAAGTCCGGCCTCTCGCACGGCCTTCATCAGGCGTCGCACGAGAACTAGGTGCAATGGAATCCAGACCCCAGCGCCTGCTCTGTCGATTTGGCGATAAGCTGAGGCGGCAATTGCGTTATGATCTCCCTTGAATGCAATATCGATGCGTTGAAGATGATGTCAGGACGGAGAGCCGCCAGTCGCTCTGCTGTAGCGTCCATATTCATCAGATCGATAGGCACCACCTCGATGGTCGGATGTGACCGAGATTCAGGGCCGTGTATCTCGCAAGGTTAGCCTTTAAAAAGGCCCGCTGCACATCTCTTGCCCCGAGGTGCAAATTGTAGGGTCTGCCGCTTTGACTGAGAAAATCGAGAACATCTCCCCCATGCACGCCATGTCCAATAATCAGGATATTTATGCGATCTAGCATAAAATCCCTCCGCAACGAGATCCAATTAAATCGAGCTGTAAGCTTATGGCCGACGTATAGCCGAGATACAAGGCAGTGCTGCGTTAAATATATATGATGACTACGCAATTTATGATTAACAAATATTCATCAATTTTAAACAACACTGACGCCCGCCTGTCGCAATCCCACCATATGGCTCGGAAGATATCGGAGTGCGCGACGGATCTAGTTTGTAGCATGAGAGTTAACGCGCTGCGTTGCGAGGTTGCGAGCTTAAAGAAAACGGGAACGGAGAGCAGAAGATGGTGCCACTAGTACGTCCTGCCAATGTTGTATTTGAGATCGATCTTGGGGCGGTTCAGGCGAACTTCCAGGTCATCTCGGCACTTGTTGGGCCACACGTAAGGGTGGCTGGTGTCGTTAAAAGCGACGCCTACGGACTTGGTCTTGTACAGATTGCAAGAGCGCTCATCGATGCTGGCTGCGATCTGCTCTTCGTCGCCAACCTAGACGAAGCGTTGCTTTTGAGGGCATCACATGTAGACGGGGCAATTGCCGTTTTTTGCGATGAATTTGCGAAATTTCGCCGATGCTATCGATCCAACGGTCTCATACCGGTTGTGAACAATCTCGCCGAATTGGAGGCCATTGGTGCAACAGGGACGCAAACATACTTTCTCAACGTGGAAACGGGTTTCTCCCGCCTTGGGCTCGCCTTTGCCGACGTTCGTCGCGCGTATCTTTCTGGTACTTTCGACAGGTATCCTCCGTCGTTCGTACTCAGCCACCTCGCGTGCAGCGAACACGTTGCGGACCCGACTAATGTATTGCAAAGGAACCGCTTTCGGGCGGTCTACGATCTGCTTAAGCCCACCTGCGGCAGTCTTGCTGCCTCCGCTGGTGTCTGGCTGGGTAAATCCTATCATTTCGACATGGTACGGGTGGGCGCAGCACTCTACGGGCTCAATGACGCTGGCATTCAACCAAATCCGCTGCAGCCCGTCGCAAGGCTCCGAGCTAAAATACTCGAGGTGCGCAATGTTGCTAGGCGGGAGGCGGTTGGCTACGGCGCGACATTTCGTACGGTCCGGACTAGCCGCGTGGCGATCGCCGGGATCGGTTTTAAGCATGGCCTTCCATGGGCCTGCGCGAACAAGATATCCGTTCGGTTTGCTGGATATTCGGCCCCTTTAATTGGAACAATATGCATGGAATACATAGCGATAGATGTAACAGACGTTCCTGAATCACTTTGTGATTTAGGAACTTTTGTGGAATTGCTAGGTAATAATTTCACCCCGGATGACCTTGGAGCGGCCGTTGGCGTCAACCCACCGGAGCTGCTGACGCGCTTGGGTGCCGGCTGCACAAGACGGTATGTGAATTCTTCCTGTCCATCTGCCAGATTGCTGGCAAATCGCAATGCAGTCGACAGCGACTCGCACTAGATGCCGTAATGGGCCGGCCTTCGCGAGCATAGCCAGGTTGGGTGGCTGTCCCTCAGAATGATGGTGTTGAAACGGAGTCCGAGCGATCGGCTCCAAGCATCATGAGAGGAACAGCCATGGAACACTATGTGGAATCGATGTCTCTCTGGAAGAGAGCAGCGTGTGCATTGGGGCGCGACCGGAAGGATCATCCGCGAGGTCAAGATCGCCAGCGCGCCGGAGGCACTGGTGCGCCATTTCGACGAACTGGAATTGTCTGTCATCCGCATTGGGCTCGAGGCTGGGCCATTATCGCAGTGGCTGCATGCCGGGCTTGTGGCCGCCGGACGCGATGCGATTTTGCTCGAGACACCGCACGTGAAAGCGGCGCTCTCGGCTATGACGGTGAAGACCGACCGGAAAGATGCACGCGGGATCGCCCAACTGCTGCGGATGGGATGGTAACGCCCGGTTCATGTCAAATCGGTGACTTGCAAGGATAGCCGAGCCCTTCTTGTTGGACGCAAGCTTCTGCAAGGCAAGCTTCTCGACGTCGAACTGAGCATCCGCGGGATCCTGCGCGGTTACGGGCTGAAGGTCGGAGAAGTCAGTCGTGGAAGGTTTGAGGCGCGTATCCGGGAACTGACAGCAGGGCACATCGCTCTGGAGACAGTGATTGGTGCGATGCTGGCGGCGCGGACGGCGTTGTGGAGCGAGTTCACCAAGCTCCATCGCGAGATGCTGAAGATCGCGCGCGCTGACAAGGTCTGCCGCAGATTGATGAGCACACCCGGCGTCGGCGCCTTGGTTGCGCTCACCTATCGCTCGGCGGTGGATGACCCGACACGGTTTGGAAAATCCAGTACGGTCGGAGAAAAGTGGTGAATCTGTCCGACATTTGTAACATAGGGTGATCAGGCTGCGAGGATTGAAGTTTCGTGCCGGAGCGGCCTGAGATCGAGGTTTTCTGTCGCCAGTGAGGCTTAGGTGCTGCCATCCGAGCGGGGCGATTTGCTTGACTACCTCCGGCGGGGTGGCGATGCCCTTGCGATTGAGGTCAGCGAATGCCGGTTCGAGATACAGCGTGTTCCAGTAGACGATGACGTTGATCAGCAGGATCAGGCCTGGGGCGCGATAGAACTGGCTTTCGAATGTCCTGTCGCGAAGTTCGCCGAGGCGATTGAAGAACAGGGCGCGTGCCAGCGTGTTCTGGGCCTCGCTCTTGCGGAGGGGCCGCGCAGGCGTGGCACGAGCTGGAAGCCGAGCAGATGGCAGAGCGCAAAGCCCATGTCGCTGACGCCGCCGGTATCGACGTAGTGGGTTTCGATGGCGAGATCGCTGCTGTGATAGAGTAGCCCATCCAGAACATGGATGGCTTCGCTAGCATTGGCGCTCATGGTAATGATATGGAACGCGCCATACTGGTCTGACGTGAACCGGGAAAATTTGGCGCCGCGATTTGAACCGTAGCGCGCATTGAGGTCGCCTATAGCCTCGCCGGGACCGCCGGCCTGGAAGTACTGTCCGTCCGACGACGATGTGGAGCCGTCACCCCAGATCGCCGTGAGGGACAGGTTTCGTTGGGCATTGATGAGGATCGCATGTGCCGCGGTGTAGCCTTCCTCTCGAATGTGCCAGTCATGAACCCACGCAAGGTGCCGCATCGTCAGGCCTGGAGAAACATCCGCCATGCGGGTCAGGCCGAGATTAATGCCGTCGGCGAGAATGGCGGTGAGCAGCGCAAGCTTGTTGTCGGCGGACCGGCCCGTGCGCAGGTGGGTGAAGGCGTTCGAGAATCCTGTGCGGGCGTCCACTTCGAGGATCATGTTGGTGATTCGGATTGGTGGCAATCGGGACTCTACCTTGGGCTTCAACGACCTGGCGATATCGGGCAATGCAGCCTTATGCGGAGTGACGTTGAAGCCGATTTCGGTCAACTCGACATCATCGAGTTCTCCCGCCTCTGCGAGCCGAGCAAGGTCGGAGAGGCCTTTGTTCAGGATCGTTCGCTGTTCCTGGAGGTAGATTTCGACATCGGTCTCGACCGCGACTGGCAATGGCCCTTCCTCGCGCACCAGCTCGAACGTTGGCGTCGGAATGAGAAAGCTTTCGAACCACTGGAAGCGCATCATCAAATCCCCCGCAGCTGTCTGAGAGAGAATCTGCTGTCATACGCCTCAATCCGACAGGGTCGTCCGTAGACTAAGCCCACCCGACATGATCCTTTTTTGAAAGTTTCAGAAACAGATCGACCTAGAATCGGTATTCCGGATCGTCCGGGTTGCCAGACGCTTCGAAGGCGCAATAAGCGACCGACGTCGCAAGGTCCTTGCCATGCTTTTCGGTCGCTGCTTCTATCGCCTCGTCGTCAGTTAATCCCTGCCATCCCTCAACCACGCTGCCCCAATTTCCCATATCAATACCCTCGATCTGCTCGACAAATAAATACTCGATCTAGCTCTGCTCAACAGTTTTGCGCGATGCCGATCATAGGGCAGCGGCCGCATACGGCTGGGTTTCCAAATGCGCCGGGGCGGCGTCAATACCCATTTCAGAGGATACCCATTTCAGAGGATTGTGTTCTCGCCAGACGAGCTCCATCTTCGCCGCATGGGCTCGACCGAATCCAACCCGGCCTCCCTATGAAGAAGCGTAGGCTCGCCACCATGACCCGATTAGAAGCGAATAGCACGACCACACTGTATGCCGCTCGCAACGTGCAGCACCGTTATCGGCAAGAACATTCGGCGGCATCGCCATCAGGACCTCACAGGCATCAACGCCGATGTGCCGACCGGGGCCGCCATCAGCGCTTCACCTTCCATTTCACACCGACCTCGTGCTTGTGGCTCAACGCGGTCGAGGGCTTCTTCGCAAAACTGTCGAAGCGTCGCCTCTATCGAGGCGCCCTCCACTCGTCCGCGACCTCCATGCGGCAATCAACCGCTTCCGCCAAGAGCATAACCAGCAACCCGAGCCCTTCTTGCTAATCAACTAGCCACAAGATTGGCTTGTCCGCCATATAATCGGATGGTTCGCAAGTATAAAGTAAATTTTTGTTAGTCCTAATTTATATTTTTTACAAGATATTTTAATACTATTTAACGCGGACCGTCTGAGATGCCATATCGACAAATGACCTGATAAGGTCCGCCTCGTAGTCCCGCCACGTCATGCCATCCACCCGGGAGCGGCCTTGCGCCTGAGCGCGTAGAACGCCGTCCGAAGCGTGTCGACATTGATATGGTGGAAGAGCGCGGTGAACCGTTCCTTCTTCCTCAGCCTTGCGGCTTTCCGTACGCGGTCCAACGACTGGGACATGCGAGCCCGACTCTGTGTCCGGTGCATGCGTTGCTGTTCCGCGTTCCCCTTGGTCCCCGGCCTTGGCTCCACCAACTCTGCTGCCTGTTGTCCGGCTTTGTTCGTCGGCTTTACGGCTACTATGCCGGAGTCAGACTTCTCCTGTCCGTTCATCATCGGCTACGGCTCCTCGCCTTTTCCTCCGTGCGGATCGAACAGCTCGCCGGTCCGGGCAGGAGATCTCAAGGCCCGTGCCACCGCCGCCTATCAGGCCCCCTCGCGCGCCATTGCCCGCGATCTCGCCGCCGGTCTGGTGAAGGACTACGAGACCGAGCTGCCGAGCGCGGTCGCGCTGCTTCATGGACGACTTCGAAGCGGCAATCGCGGATCTGAGAATGCCGATCACTCACCGCCGCGCCATCAGGACCACCAATCTTATGGAACGTCTGTTCGTCGAGGAGCGGCGCAGGCTAAAGATCATTCCCAATGGCTCCGGCGAGAAGCCCGTTCTCAAGCTCATGTTCGGCGCCATGATCCGAGCTGCCGAGCGGTGGCGGGCAATCAGGATCACCGACTTCGAGCGCCGCCAGATGACCGCCGTCAGGCAGGAACTCGATCAGGAATACGAGGCCCGAAACAGCCTCGACAAGAAAGCAGCGGCAAAGGAGCCCCGCCAGAATTTATCCAGCAGTTCCCGGACTTGACCCGATGGAACAGCACGGGCCCAGACAGTTTCTCGGGAGCAGAACCCGCGCCTCTTTCAGCTGCTTACCTCGTTAAAGGCGAAAAGCGGGGTGGGTGTGCCTTGTAACACATCGCTGAATTTCAATGGCACGGCTTCATCAGTCGCGTAAGCTTCCGCAATTCCAAGGGCTTGACGCGACGAAATGCTCCTGGGCGATGAACGTCGCCAAGCGGCGCAGCCAGCAGAAAGCCACCGTTGCGCTCGCCCGCCGGCTGGCGGTGATCATGCATCGCATCTGGAGCGACGGCGCACAGTTCCGCTAAACCAGGACGCAAATCATGCCGGTCGCCCAATCGCGCGCAGGCGTTGCAACAGATCCTTCAAAGAACTTCACAGACTCTTAGCAACTCCAGACCGCTGGGAGTGGTAAGCAACAACACAATTGGGTCTAACCTGTAGCATCTGCGGAGACGCCAAATGACAAAATCAGCAGGAGGGATATCGAGTCTTTCCATTTGGGCTGATGCTGACCAATGATGACACTGGTTAGTCGCCTACGCATGGCAGCGCATCCTGACCGCCTTCGAATCCTGGGCCTTTGTGCGCATGCGGACCTAACTGTATGCGAGCTAGCGGAGATTCTGGGCGTGTGTCGAGAGCGGGTTGCGCGACACGTCCGGCTGCTCGCCAGAGCCGACTTTCTTTGCTGCAACGAACAGCCTCCGTGGCGCTCGTACCATCTCAACGCAGGATCCAACGACGGCGGGCTGGTTCAATTATTGGTCGATCTCCTGCCCCATCGCGACGGCTATCATAAACAGGACCTGCAGCGGCTCGAAGCGGTACGAGACACGCGGCCGAAGGGGACCGCGTGCTTGATCGTGAAATAGATCAATTCAATTGGAGCGCGAAGCTACCATGGACAACTCCGCAGACGGCGCGATCGCACAGCCCGACACCCACGGGCGGTCTCGCT